>NZ_JBMOWO010000012.1:0-23604 GCF_049310525.1 Pseudomonas sp. GZD-222 | reverse complement strand
AGAGTCGTTTGTGGACAACCAAGCCCCCCAATCTCTAATGTGGGGGGGCGGGCTTGCCCCGCGATTTGATCAATAAAGATTGATCAGCGCTTGTCTTCGACCTTCCAGGCATTGCCGTCGTAGAAGGCGCGCCAGCCAGTCGGCTTGCCCTCGACCTCGGTCTGCACGTACTGCTCCTTGGTCTTGCGGCTGTAGCGGATCACCGCCGGACGACCGTCAGGATCCTTCTTCGGCGCCTCGCAGAGGAAGTGGTACTTCGGATCGATTTCATCTTTATGCGGAATGATCTCGATTACCAGCGGTGCACGGGTCTCACGGTTTTTCGGGAACTGGCTAGCCGCCAGGAACAGACCCGAAGCACCATCACGCAGCACGTAGGTGTCGTTGACCTTTTCGCACTTGAGCTCCGGCATCTTCACCGCGTCCATTTTCGGCGGCGCCGCTTCACCGCTCTTGAGCAGCTTGCGGGTGTTCTTGCACTCGGCGTTGGTGCAGCCGAAGAACTTGCCGAAACGACCGGTTTTGAGCTGCATTTCGCTACCGCACTTGTCGCACTCCAGGCTCGGCCCTTCGTACCCCTTGATGCGGTAGTTGCCCTCTTCGATTTCATAGCCGGTGCAATCCGGGTTGTTACCGCAGATGTGCAGCTTGCGCTTCTCATCGAGCAGGTAAGCGTCCATCGCGGTGGAGCAGATCGGGCAGCGGTGCTTGTTGAGCAACACGCGCGATTCCGATTCACCCTCGTCATCGGCGGCGATTTCGTCTCCCGGCACCAGGTTCACGGTAGCCTTGCAGCGCTCTTTCGGCGGCAGGCTGTAGCCCGAGCAGCCGAGGAACACGCCGGTGGAGGCGGTACGGATCATCATCGGTCGACCGCAATCCTTGCACGGGATATTGGTCAAGGTTGGCTGGTTGGCACGCATGCCCTTCTCGCCATCTTCAGCCAGCTTCAGCTTGTTGCTGAAATCGCCGTAGAACTCGTCCAGGACGTTTTTCCAGTCACGCTCACCCTGAGCGACGTCATCGAGGTTCTCTTCCATACCGGCGGTAAAGCCGTAGTCCATCAGGTTGGAGAAGCTCTCCGACAGGCGCTCGGTGACGATGTCGCCCATCTTCTCGGAATAGAACCGACGGTTGTGCAGGGTCACATAGCCGCGATCCTGAATGGTCGAAATAATCGCCGCGTAAGTGGAAGGACGGCCGATGCCGCGCTTTTCCATTTCCTTGACCAGGCTGGCTTCGGAGTAACGCGCAGGCGGCTTGGTGAAGTGCTGGCTTGGGTCGATCTGGATCAGCTTGAGCACTTCGCCCTGGTTCATCTCAGGCAGCACGTCATCATCGCCCGGCTTGCTCTGCTGTGGCAGCACACGGGTGTAACCGTCGAACTTGAGGATACGGCCTTTGGCACGCAGCTCGAAATCGCCTGCGGTGACGCTGACGGTGGTCGACAGGTACTGCGCCGGTGGCATCTGGCAGGCCAGGAACTGGCGCCAGATCAACTCGTACAGACGCTCGGCGTCACGTTCCATGCCAGTAAGCTTGGTCGGATGCGTGTTGACGTCGGAAGGACGAATCGCTTCGTGCGCCTCTTGAGCACCCTCTTTGCTGCCGTAGACGATTGGCGCTTCCGGCAGGTACTTCTTGCCGAACTCGCTTTCGATGTAGCTACGGGCCATTTCCACCGCATCGACCGAAAGGTTGGTCGAGTCGGTACGCATATAGGTGATGTAGCCGGCTTCGTACAGACGCTGGGCCATCATCATGGTCTTCTTCACCCCGAAGCCCAGGCGATTGCTCGCGGCCTGCTGCAGGGTCGAAGTAATGAACGGCGCCGAAGGCTTGCTGCTGGTCGGGCGGTCTTCACGCTTGGCAACGGTGTAGCTGGACGCCTTGAGCTTCTCCAGCGCAGCCATGGCCTGAGCTTCGTTGAGCGGCTTGAACGCCTCGCCCTTCTCGCGGGCCACTTCGAAACGCACCTTGGCGTCCTTGGCAGTACCCAGATCGGCATGCACTTCCCAGTATTCTTCCGGGATGAAAGCGCGAATCTCGCGCTCACGCTCGACCACCAGTTTCACGGCCACCGATTGCACGCGACCGGCAGACAGGCCACGGGCGATTTTCTGCCACAGCAGTGGCGAGACCATGTAACCCACCACGCGATCGAGGAAACGACGCGCCTGCTGGGCGTTGACCCGATCGATATCCAGCTCGCCCGGCTGCGAGAACGCTTCCTGGATGGCCTTCTTGGTGATTTCGTTGAACACCACGCGCTTGTAGCGGCTGTCATCACCACCGATGGCTTCGCGCAGGTGCCAGGCAATGGCTTCCCCCTCGCGATCCAAGTCGGTTGCGAGATAGATGGTGTCGGCATCTTTGGCCAGACGACGCAGTTCTTCGATGACCTTTTCCTTGCCCGGAAGGATCTCGTACTTGGCTTTCCAGCCATGGTCCGGATCAACTCCCATACGCGCAACCAACTGCTTACGCGCCTTCTCTTTCGGCGACAGGGCGGGTGCCTCACCTGCAGCAGCCTTGCCACGCTTGGCAGCAGGCTCTTTGCTGGCGCTGGCCGAACCGCTGGTGGGCAGGTCTCGGATATGGCCGATACTCGACTTCACCACGTACTGGCTGCCCAGATACTTGTTGATGGTCTTGGCCTTAGCCGGGGATTCCACAATGACCAGCGATTTGCCCATGGATCGGAAAATTCCTGAATACTGAAAATAAAAACACGGCAGGTACCTGACGCGGCACCGCTATATATAGTGGCAACAGAGTGAGGTCAAGCGCGAGGCGTTAGCCACCCTCGGCATCTGGCCGGGAAAACAGCTCGGCTTCGGCCTTGACCAAAGCAAAGCGCGGCACTTGCTCGCCGTCAACCTCGACCGACTCCATAAACATCGAAAGTGGCCGAACCCAGAGGCCGAATTCACCGTAGAGGGACTGGTAGAACACCACCCACTCCTCGGTTTCGGAATGGCGCGCCGTGCCGAACACACGATACTCAGGCCCCTTGTAATGCCGGTATACGCCTGGTTGTATCTGCATGTTGCTCGCCCTCTTGAAAAAAAATCCTGCAAAAACAAAAACCGGGGCACCAGGCCCCGGTTTCCATCAGCGAAACGCTTAAACGCGTTCGAAGACGGTGGTGATACCTTGGCCCAGGCCGACGCACATGGTCGAAACGCCGAAGGTCCCGCCATTCTGCTTCATGACATTGAGCAGAGTGCCGGAAATCCGCGCACCAGAGCAACCGAAAGGATGACCCAGGGCGATAGCGCCGCCGTGCAGGTTAACCTTCTCATCCATCTTGTCGAGCACTTTCAGATCTTTCAGCACCGGCAGAGCCTGTGCAGCGAAAGCTTCGTTGAGCTCGAAGAAGTCGATGTCGGCAATGCTCAGACCCGCGCGCTTGAGCGCTTTCTGGGTCGCTGGCACCGGACCGTAGCCCATGATTGCCGGGTCGACACCGGCCACAGCCATGGAACGGATCACGGCCAGAGGCTGGATACCCAGGTCCTGAGCACGTTGCGCCGACATGACGATCATGCACGAAGCGCCGTCAGTGATCTGCGACGACGTACCGGCAGTTACGGTACCGCCTTTAGGGTTGAAAGCAGGCTTCAAGGCCGCCAGGCTTTCCAGGGTGGTGTCCGGGCGAATGGTTTCGTCGTAGTCGAAGACTTTGAGGAAGCCGTTCTCGTCATAGCCCTGCATCGGGATGATTTCATCCTTGAACTTGCCTTCGACCGTCGCCTTGTGGGCAAGCTGGTGCGAACGCAGGCCGAACAGGTCCTGCTGCTCACGGCTGATGCCGTGCATCTTGCCGAGCATTTCGGCGGTCAGGCCCATCATGCCCGAGGCTTTGGCGGCGTACAGCGACATGTGCGGGTTCGGATCGACACCGTGCATCATGCTGACGTGGCCCATGTGCTCGATGCCACCGACAACGAACACGTCGCCGTTGCCGGTCATGATCGCCTGCGCTGCGGTGTGCAGGGCGCTCATGGACGAGCCACACAGACGGCTGACGGTCTGGCCGGCCGCAGTGTGAGGGATCTGGGTCATCAGCGACGCCATGCGCGCGATGTTCCAGCCCTGTTCCAGGGTCTGGTTGACGCAGCCCCAGATCACGTCTTCGACTTCGTTAGGGTCGACCTTGGTGTTGCGCTCCAGCACCTTGCTGATCAGGTGCGCGGACATGTCTTCGGCGCGGGTATTGCGGTGCATGCCACCCTTGGAGCGGCCCATCGGCGTGCGACCGAAGTCGACAATCACCACGTCTCTTGGATTCAGGCTCATATATTCTCTCGCTCTCTATCGTTGGGCGCTTAACCGAAGAAGCTCTGGCCGTTTTTGGCCATTTCACGCAGCTTCGCGGTGGGGTGATACAGCGGACCCAGATCGGCGTACTTGTCTGCCAGGGCAACGAATTCGGCTACACCGATCGAGTCGATGTAACGCAGCGCACCGCCGCGGAACGGAGGGAAACCGATGCCATAGACCAGACCCATGTCGGCTTCGGCGGCAGTTTCGACGATGCCGTCTTCCAGGCAACGAACGGTTTCCAGGCACAGCGGGACCATCATCCAGTTGATGATGTCTTCGTCAGAAACTTCACGCTGCTCGTAGACGATCGGCTTGAGCACTTCGAGGACGGCCGCATCAGCGACTTTCTTCGGCTTGCCGCGCTTGTCGGTCTCGTAGGCGTAGAAGCCCTTGCCATTTTTCTGGCCCAGGCGGTTGGCTTCGTAGAGCGCATCGACGGCCGAACGACGGTCGTCCTTCATGCGGTCAGGGAAGCCTTCGGCCATCACGTCACGGCCATGGTGGCCGGTGTCGATACCGACCACGTCCATCAGGTAGGCGGGGCCCATCGGCCAGCCGAATTTTTCCATGATCTTGTCGATGCGCACGAAGTCGACACCGGCGCTGACCAGCTTGGCGAAACCGCCGAAGTACGGGAACAGCACGCGGTTGACCAGGAAGCCCGGGCAGTCGTTGACCACGATCGGGTTCTTGCCCATCTTCTTGGCGTAGGCAACGGTAGTGGCAACGGCCACATCGCTGGACTTCTCGCCACGGATGACTTCGACCAACGGCATCATGTGCACCGGGTTGAAGAAGTGCATGCCGACAAAGTTTTCTGGACGCTTGAGGGCCTTGGCCAGCAGGTTGATGGAGATGGTCGAGGTGTTGGAGGCCAGGATGGCATCTTCCTTCACCTGACCTTCCACTTCAGCCAGTACTGCTTGCTTGACCTTCGGGTTCTCTACCACGGCTTCAACGACGATATCGACGTTGGCGAAGTCGCCATAGGACAGGGTCGGACGAATCGCATTCAGCGCTTCGGCCATTTTCGCCGGGGTCAGACGGCCTTTCTCGACGCGCTTGCCGAGCAGCTTGGAGGCTTCGTTCAAGCCCAGCTGAATGGCGCCTTCGTTGATGTCCTTCATCAGGATCGGGGTGCCCTTGACCGCCGACTGGTAGGCGATGCCGCCGCCCATGATGCCAGCACCGAGTACGGCTGCCTGCTTCACGTCGTGGGCGATTTCGTCGTGGGCCTTGGCTTTGCGCTTGAGCTCCTGGTCGTTGAGGAACAGACCGATCAGGCTTTCTGCAACCGAGGTCTTGGCCAGCTTGGCGAAACCTGCGGCTTCGACTTCCAGAGCCTTGTCACGACCGAAGTTGGCAGCCTTCTGGATGCTCTTGATCGCTTCGACCGGCGCCGGGTAGTTCGGGCCCGCTTGACCGGCGACGAAACCTTTGGCGGTTTCGAAAGACATCATCTGCTCGATGGCGTTGAGCTTGATCTTCTCGAGTTTCGGCTGGCGCTTGGCCTTGTGATCGAACTCGCCGCTGATGGCGCGCTTGATCAGGTCCAGGGCCGCAGCCTGCAGCAGCTCAGGGGCTACCACGGCATCGACGGCGCCGACTTTCAGGGCGTCTTCAGCACGGTTTTCCTTACCGGCGGCAATCCACTCGATGGCGTTGTCGGCACCGATGATGCGCGGCAGGCGCACGGTACCGCCGAAGCCCGGGTAGATACCCAGTTTGACTTCCGGCAGGCCGATCTTGGCGCTGCTGGACATCACGCGGTAGTCGGCAGCCAGGCACATCTCCAGACCGCCGCCCAGGGCGATACCGTTAATGGCGGCAACAGTCGGCACGGCCAGGTCTTCGAAGTCGCTGAAAATCCGGTTCGCTTCCAGGTTGCCGGCGACCAGGTCGGCCTCGGGCAGCTTGAAGTTATCGACAAACTCGGTGATATCCGCGCCGACGATGAACACGTCCTTGCCACTGCTGACAATCACGCCCTTGATCGATGCGTCGGCCTTGATGGTGTCTACGGCCTGACGCAATTCGTTCAGGGTAAGACGGTTGAACTTGTTGACGGACTCACCCTTGAGGTCGAACTTCAGTTCGACGATGCCGCTTTCAAGAGCCTTAACCGTGATGGCTTTACCTTCGTAAATCATCAACTGATCTCCACGATATGGAAGCTGAACTGTACACGCCGAACGCTGGTGAAAGACCCGGTCGGCCGCTGGCCGTTATTTGCCGAATCCTTGCGCCAGGCACACCCGTCAGCGCGATAGTCGGGATACTGTAAGAGCCTTCTGACAATACAAACGCTCAATTCATACGCCCGTTTGATTTGGGTATGCACACATTCAACGAAAAGATCGCCGTTGTCAAATGCCCGAAAGCGGCGTGAAAACGCGACTTTGCGGTCATTTTCTGTTGAGCACAGGCAAACCCCGGCATTGGTGATCGTGCCGTATTCATGCCAGCGATAGTGGTGAAAGGCTTACACACGCAAACGCGGGATCAACACACGTCGGGCATAAATAAAATGGCACGAAGCACTGCGGATAGCGGGGAGCACGCTACACTCGGAAGGAATCAGAACTTGAACCGGCCTGCCTGGCCCGCCTGCCCGATGCGTATATCGGGCTTTTTATTGAGCGTGGTCAGGCCAGCGCTTTCAGCACTGCAGCAATATCCTGCAATACAGCCGCTTCACCACGTTCCCCCCAATAGAGAGCAACCATCTGTGGACCTGCTTCGACCTTGAAGACATTTTCGGGCAAGCGCGCAAGTTGCTCTGCATGCACCGGATCGGTACAGGGCTCACGCCATTGGTTGAGCCAGGTTCCCGGGGTGGTTTGCCAGTAACTCCA
Source organism: Pseudomonas sp. GZD-222 (assembly GCF_049310525.1). Lineage (NCBI taxonomy): Bacteria > Pseudomonadati > Pseudomonadota > Gammaproteobacteria > Pseudomonadales > Pseudomonadaceae > Pseudomonas > Pseudomonas sp. GZD-222. The sequence continues at coordinate 16,420 of NZ_JBMOWO010000012.1, read as the reverse complement.
GCTGTCTACCCTGCCCTTGCGCCGCGGCCGCACAAACTGCGCACAGGGGCTTGGCGGCTCCTTGGGCAACCAGTGCGGCCACTGCTGCGGCGCCAGTTGCATGTTCAAGCCCATGCGCCTGGCCTCCATGCGCAGGGCCATCCGGCCACTCTGGTTGCGCGACGGACGCAACCAGGCCAGAGGGCTCAAAATCAGCGCAAGGATTGACACCACTACCCAGACCGTCATATCTGTTGTTCCCATAAAGCTTTGCAAATGAGCTGGTTAGCCGAGGTTCTGAGCGATCAGCCTGAAACCGACCATACTTGAACTATCGCGATTGTCAGGAGAGCCTCTCATGCCCTACGAACACATACTGGTTGCCGTCGACCTGACCGAAGAATGCGACCCGGTCATCAAGCGTGCCATGACACTGGCCGCGCCGACCCAGGCCAAAGTCTCTCTGGTGCATATCGTCGAGCCTATGGCCATGGCGTTTGGTGGCGATGTGCCGATGGACCTGTCGCAACTGCAGCAACAACAGTTTGACCAAGCCAAAGAGCGTATGGACCGCCTTTTCGTCAAATATCCCGACATCAAGCGCGGCGATTCGCACCTGACCTACGGACAACCCCGCCAAGAGATCCATCAGTTGGCCAAGGAGAATGCTTGCGACCTGATCGTGGTCGGCAGCCATGGCCGTCACGGCCTGGCGCTGCTACTGGGCTCCACCGCCAATGACGTACTGCACGGCGCACCCTGCGATGTCCTTGCGGTACGCCTGCTAAAAAGCTGAAGATGCAGATGGCCTGGCGCAGATTGCGCCAGGCTCCTCCCTTAGCTGTCGAGTTCAGCCCAGCGCTCTACCAGCACATCCAGCTCAGCCTGCAACTGCTCCAGACGCGCCAGCACGGCGGTAGTCTGCTCGATCGGGCGCTGATAGAAGGCCGGATTGGAAATTTCTTCCTGCACTGCCGCCATCTTCTGCTCCAGCTCATCGATCTGGCCCGGCAAGGCTTCCAGCTCTCGCTGCAACTTGTAGCTGAGCTTTTTCTTCGGTGCCTCGGCTGCTGGTGCTGCTTCAGGCTCCGGCGCAACGGCTGCAACCACCGCCGTATTGAGCTCCGACTTGCCCGACTTGCTTTCGGTGACACCGAGCAACTTCGGCGAACCGCCTTGGCGAATCCAGTCCTGGTAACCACCGACGTACTCGCGAACCTTGCCCTCGCCTTCGAAGACCAGGGTGCTGGTTACTACGTTGTCGAGGAACGCCCGGTCGTGGCTGACCATCAGCACAGTGCCTTTGAACGCCGACAGTACTTCTTCAAGCAGTTCGAGGGTTTCAACGTCGAGGTCGTTGGTCGGTTCGTCGAGCACCAGCAGGTTGGCCGGCTTGCTGAACAGCTTGGCCAGCAGCAGACGCGCACGCTCACCACCGGACAACGCCTTGACCGGGGTGCGGGCACGTTGCGGGCTGAACAGGAAATCACCCAGGTAGCTCAGCACATGGCGGTTCTGACCGTCGATCTCGATGAAGTCGCGACCTTCGGACAAGTTGTCGATCACGGTTTTTTCCAGGTCCAGCTGATGGCGCAACTGGTCGAAATAGGCCACTTCCAGACGGGTGCCGGACTCGACCTTACCGCTGGTAGGTTCAAGATCGCCAAGCATCAGTTTAAGCAAGGTGGTCTTGCCGGTACCGTTGGCGCCGAGCAGACCGATGCGGTCTTCACGCTGCAGGACCATCGAGAAGTCTTTGACCAGCTGCGGGCCACCCGGATGGCTGAAGCTGACGTTTTCCAGGACCATGACCTGCTTGCCGGATTTCTCCGCAACATCAAGCATGATATTGGCCTTGCCCTGACGCTCACGACGCTCGCTGCGCTCAACACGCAGGGCCTTGAGGGCACGCACGCGGCCTTCGTTACGGGTGCGTCGAGCTTTGATACCCTGGCGAATCCACACTTCTTCCTGGGCCAGTTTCTTGTCGAACAGCGCGTTGGCGGTTTCTTCAGCGGCCAGTGCGGCTTCCTTGTGCACCAGGAAGCTGGCGTAGTCGCCGTTCCAGTCGATCAGACCGCCGCGATCCAGTTCCAGGATGCGCGTGGCCAGGTTCTGCAGGAAAGAACGGTCGTGGGTAATGAACAGCACGGCGCCGCCAAAACCACTGAGGGCGTCTTCAAGCCAGGCGATTGCCCCGATGTCCAGGTGGTTGGTCGGTTCGTCGAGCAGCAACAGATCGGGCTCGGAGACCAGCGCCTGGGCCAGCAGCACACGGCGGCGCCAGCCACCGGACAACTGCGCCAGGGTCTTGTCAGCCGGCAGCTGCAGACGGCTCAGGGTGCTGTCGACCAGCTGCTGCAGGCGCCAGCCATCACGCGCTTCCAGGTCGTGCTGGACGTGCATGAGTTTTTCCAGATCGGCATCGGTATGGATGTTCTGGCTCAGGTGGTGGTATTCGGCGAGCAAGGCGCCGACACCGTCGAGGCCTTCGGCAACCACATCGAACACCGTGCGGTCATCGGCAACAGGCAGTTCTTGTGGCAATTCGCCGATTTTCAGGCCCGGGGCACGCCAGACATCGCCTTCGTCAGGCTTCTGGTCGCCCTTGACCAGGCGCAGCATGCTCGACTTGCCGGTACCGTTGCGGCCGATAATGCACACCCGCTCACCACGGGCGATCTGCCACGACACCTTGTCCAACAACGGCATGGCGCCGAACGCAAGGGACACATCGCTTAATTTGAGCAGGGTCATGATCTTCTCCAAAAACAGGGCGCGCATTCTACCCGACTTGGGCCCGCTTCACATTAAGCAGGCACTCCTACAGACAGATCCGACGACAGACCGCCTGATTACAACTCGATACAAGCACAATGCTTTCATCCGCCTACGGCAAACGGCTAAGCTTAAGCAACGTAACCCCAACAGTGCTGGCTTCGCCGTCACTTTTCATGGTCAAACTGCCCGGAAGTCTCATGCGCAGCCGCCTGTTCAATCTAATTTCCTGCCTGCTTCTCTCGGCCTCTGCGGCCAGCGTCGCCCAGGCCACCGATATCACTGTACAACGTCAGTACTATGACGAGGCCAAGCGCGCCCTGGCCAAGGGCGACAAGGGTCCCTACCTGCGCTATGCCCAGGCGCTGAAGGACTACCCGTTGACGCCGTACCTGGCCTACGACGAGCTGACCGCGCGCCTGAAAACCGCCAGCAATGCCGAAATCGAGAAATTCCTCGCCGCCCATGGTGACCTGCCACAGGCCAACTGGATGAAACTGCGCTGGTTGCGCTGGCTGGCCGAACGTGGCGAGTGGGAAACCTTCAGCCGCTACTACGATCCGAAGCTGAATTTTACCGAACTCGACTGCCTCAATGGCCAGCGTCAACTGATCCAGGGCCAGCGCGCCGAAGGGTATGCCTCGGCGGAAAAACTCTGGCTGGTGGGCAAATCTCAACCCACCGCCTGTGATGCCCTGTTTGACCGTTGGGCGGCCGAAGGCCAGCTCAGCGAGCAGAAACGCTGGGAACGCACCAAGCTGGCAGCCCAGGCACGCAACTATGCCCTGGCCAACAGCCTGACCAAGACCCTCTCCACCCTGGCACCGCAAGGTCGCTTGCTGGTTGAAGTCGCCCAGAAGCCACAGCTGTTGAATCAGCCGGGGCGCTTCGTACCGGTCAACGAGGCCATGTCCGACGTGGTCAGCCTGGGCCTGCGCCGCCTGGCGCGCCAGGATCCGGAACGGGCCATGAGCCTGCTCGACGATTACGCCAATCGCATGCACTTCTCCCGCGACGAAAAGGTCGCCATCGCCCGCGAAATCGGCCTGACCCTGGCCCGCCGCTACGACCCGCGGGCCTTGGACCTGATGACCCGCTACGACCCTGAGCTGCGCGACAATACCGTGACCGAATGGCGCCTGCGCCTGTTGCTGCGTCTGGGTCGCTGGGAAGACGCCTATGAGCTGACCAAGCGCCTGCCTCAAGACCTGGCCAGCAGCAACCGCTGGCGTTACTGGCAAGCGCGCAGCCTTGAATTGGCGCAGCCACAGAACTCGCAAATCCCGCTGCTCTACAAAACCGTGGCCCGCGAGCGTGACTTCTATGGTTTCCTTGCCGCCGACCGGGCGAAAACGCCGTACCAGCTGAACAACAAGCCGCTGGTACTGAGTCAGGCCTTGATGAACAAGGTTCGCAACACCCCGGGCGTCCGTCGCGCGTTGGAGTTCCATGCCCGCGGCCAGATCGTCGACGGTCGCCGCGAGTGGTATCACGTCAGCCGCCATTTCAGTCGCGACGAAATGGTCGCCCAGGCGCGCCTGGCCTACGACATGCGCTGGTACTTCCCGGCAATCCGCACCATCAGCCAGGCGCAGTACTGGGATGACCTGGACATCCGCTTCCCGATGGCCCACCGCGACACCCTGGTGCGCGAAGCCAAGGTACGCGGCCTGCATTCAAGCTGGGTGTTCGCCATCACCCGCCAGGAAAGCGCCTTTATGGAAGACGCCCGCTCCAGCGTAGGTGCCAGCGGTCTGATGCAATTGATGCCGGCTACCGCCAAGGAGACTGCGCGCAAGTTCAGCATTCCGCTGGCCTCCCCGGCCCAGGTGTTCAACCCGGACAAGAATATTCAGCTCGGTGCAGCGTACCTGAGCCAGGTGCATAGTCAGTTCAACGGCAACCGGGTGCTCGCATCGGCTGCCTATAACGCCGGCCCTGGCCGTGTACGGCAATGGCTGCGTGGCGCCGACCACCTGAGCTTTGATGTGTGGGTGGAGTCGATTCCGTTCGATGAGACCCGTCAGTACGTGCAGAACGTGCTGTCCTACTCGGTGATCTACGGTCAGAAGCTCAACTCGCCACAGCCACTGGTGGACTGGCATGAGCGCTATTTTGATGATCAATAGAATTTGAGTATTTGTAGGAGCGGATTCATCCGCGAAGCGGCGCAACGCGGCGCCAGCATCCAGGACTGCTACGCAGTCCATCGCGGATAAATCCGCTCCTACAGGCTTGTGCCGGATAACTATTCCAGCACCGTCACCGGCATCCCCACCTCAAGCACCCCACTACCGTCAGCCACCAGGTTCTGCCCGAACAGCACATTCCCTTCCTTCTGCCGATAGGTCTTGAGGGTAGTCAGCGGTTCGCGATCCTCGCTGCGTTCGCCGGTCTGCGGATCGATAGTGGTAAGAATGCAGCGCTCGCACGGTTTGAGCACTCGAAACTCCATTTCGCCGATACGGATACGCTTCCAGCCATCCTCGGCAAAGGCTTCAGCACCTTCCACCACCAGATTGGGACGAAAACGCTGCATCTCGAGCGGTCGTCCGACCTTCTGCACCAGGTCATCGAGCGAGCTCTGACCAATCAGCAACAAGGGGAAACCGTCAGCAAAGGCCACCCGATCGCTGACCAAGCCATAACCACCCGGCAGGAAGCGCGTGCGCTCCTCGGGTACATGGACCAGCCGCACGTCCTTGCCGATAAACTCACTGAGCCACTGCGCTGCGGCATCACCGGCGTCCGGGACGCGAAAGGTGTCGCGCCAGATCGTGACCCCGCGCAGATCGCTGTCTGCCTCTGGTACAGCGACATTCAGCGCCGGGCGCCCGGACGCTTCGAGGGTCAGATCGCCCTTCTCCCCATGCAACGCCGTCAACTGGCTCATCTGCGGATACGCGCGCTGGGTCAGGAAGCGGCCATTGTCGCGCTCCACAAGCATCCAGCGACGATCACCGCTCAATCCCAGCAAGCCCAGCGAAGACTTTTGCAACGCTTGACCGCGCGCAGACTTGAGCGGGTATCGGTACAACGCACTCAATTGCATCACTGACCTGTCCTTTTGCCGGTTCAAAGCCTTAGCTTATACCGACTCAGGCCGTCACTTCATCCAGCATCAGGCGCTGGCGCACGACATCGACCAGCTTGTCGGGCTGGAACTTGGACAGGAAGTTGTCACAACCGACCTTCTTCACCATCGACTCGTTGAAGCTACCCGATAGCGAGGTATGCAGCACCACATGCAGCGGCCGCAGGCGCGGGTCGTTACGGATTTCCGTGGTCAGCCGGTAGCCGTCCATTTCCGGCATTTCGGCATCGGTGAAAATCATCAACAGCTTTTCACACATATCTTCGCCAGCGTCGGCCCAGCCTTTGAGCATGCGCAAGGCTTTGAGGCCATCACTGGCGATATGCATTTTCACCCCCAACTGGGACAAGGTATCGCGCAACTGGGCCAAGGCCACGGTGGAGTCGTCCACCAACAGCACTTCGCGGCCACGGGCACGGGCCAGCACCGGGTCGTCAAGCTTGTCGCGCGAAACTTTGGCGCTGTACGGCACGATTTCAGCCAGCACTTTCTCGACGTCGATAATTTCCACCAGCTGCTCATCGACCTTGCTGATTGCCGTCAGGTAATGCTGACGACCGGCACTGGTGGGCGGCGGCATGATGGCTTCCCAGTTCATGTTGACGATGCGATCGACCCCACCCACCAGGAACGCCTGCACCGAACGGTTGTATTCGGTGACGATAATGGTACTGCCTGGCCCCGGCGTGAGCGGGCGCATGCCGATAGCCTGGGACAGGTCGATCACTGGCAAGGTCTGCCCACGCAGGTTGACCACACCACAGACGTACGCATGGCGCTGCGGCATCAAGGTCAGTTTGGGCATCTGTAGCACTTCCTGAACCTTGAACACGTTGATCGCAAACAGCTGTCTGCCGGCCAGGCGGAACATCAGGATTTCCAGGCGGTTCTCACCTACCAGCTGCGTTCTTTGGTCTACTGTGTCGAGAATGCCAGCCATTGAAGACCCCCAGGCTTGTTCCAAGAAATGAATCCGATGGCCCTGTATCGGCCAGATCAGGCGCAGCTTGACCCGCTGAAGAAAATGCCGAGTCAATCATTGATGTCATTTTAACATCATGTTTTACTGCGCTCAGCCCCCTCCTGTCGCTAACGCCCGCAAAAGGTCGTAAACGCATCACCCTATCGGGGAAACCCCTAGCGACAATCGGGCGAGACCTGATGTTCGCGATATCCAATAGCCATTAATGTGACGCCATTCTCATTGCATGAACGGAGTCAGGCTTTTGTCAGCGATCGCCTCATTGTGGCCAGTCCCTGCTCCAGCCCTTTGTGCTGGAGCCAAATGATGGCCAAAGAATCACTGAACAGCGGCGCCCTGCAGGATTTTCTGGTGGATGCCCAGGTCCTGCTGACCCAAGCCCAGGAATGCTTGCAGCACCTGGAACTGATCGACAACGATCCGGATGCCTGTCACTGCCTTAACGATACGTTGGCCGCACTGGTCACCCGCGCCCAGTGCCTGGGGCTCGTGGAAGTGGCCAGCTACGGCCGGCAACTGCAGCACTTGCTGGACAACGCGCAGAACCCTGCATGCCTGCCAGGCAGCGCCCTGCCTGCCCTGGAAGAGTGCCTGACCCTGTTGGCCTGGCAACTGGAGCTGGTAGACCCCTGCACCGGCCGCCTGAGCCTGGATACCGATGAGCAAGTGGTATTGCTGGACAACCTGGCAGCAGCACTCAACCCGACATCGACCTGTGCGTCCTGCAGCTCAAGCATGACGCCCTGCGAACACCCACCACAGGTACTGCGCAAGACAACTGAGCATCCAACTACGGGTAATTAACGGGTAATACCCGCACGGGTTGCTCATAGTGTTTGCACTGCACACTAACCAGCAACTTTTCCCGCGCACCGATCTTTGCCGCAGTCGTTTTCACAACTGTAAATTTAATTCATTTTGTGAAAACTTACGCCGAACAATATGGTGGCAAAATGCTAGGCAAGCACCTATGGCGGAACTGCGGTATCCGCCCATAAAACCTGACGATTCAGACAATTATCAGAGCCCGCGACCATTTGCACTTGAAGTGTTACCATGCGCGCTGATGAAGGCTAGTCAGACCTTGGCCAATCATGCCCTCGATGATTCATGCTCTTGGCACAGGTATTCATCACACCGCCCGGCGCCGACATTTAAATGATATTGAAGGCAATACGACAACGCCTCTAGTTTGACCTTTTCAAGGCTTTCTTCAGCGATATTTCAGTGGCTTCATTTTCTATGCTCTCACGCCTCAATAGATTCAAGCTCTGGCGCCCCGGAGCCGCGCTACTGCGCGGACTCACCGCTGTCCTGTGCCTGGCCTCGATCATCGCCAACCTGGCGCTGTACTTCTACGCACTTCCGATGCCGGTCGGGGTGCTGCTCCTGCATCTGGTCGCCATGCTGAGCATTGGCTGGCACCTGCGCCACTGGGCACGCTCGATTGCCATGCGCCCGGCAGAGCTTGCCAATCGCTTGCTCAAGGTTCAGGAGAACGAGCGTCAACGCCTGAGCCGAGAACTCCACGACGATATAGGCCAGTTGCTGACCGCCGCCAAACTCCAGGCTGACTGGCTGCAACGCCGCGTGCCAGGCGAACTGCAGGTACACTTCAGCACCCTGCGCAGCACCCTGGACGACACCCTGGCCAATGTCCGCGACGTCTCGGCCATTCTCAACCCTCGCCAGCTCTCCAGCCTGGGACTGGAGGCCAGTTTGCGTGCACACTTGCTGCGCACCCTGGAAAATACCAGCGTGCACTGGAGCCTTGAATGCCGCCAGCGGCTGGGCGGCCTTCCCGAGGAGATGGCCATCGCAGCATTTCGCATCACCCAGGAAGCCGTCACCAATATTCTGCGCCACGCCAGCGCACGCAACCTGATCGTCTCCATTCAACGCCAGCCCGAAGGGCTTGCTTTGTCGATCAGTGACGACGGCCAGGGTTTCATGCCCGCCGGCAATCCGGCGGATGAAGGACAACGTGGTATGGCCGGCATGCTTGAACGTGCCGCCCTGCTTGATGGCAAATTGTCAGTCAGCAGCGAGCCAGGGAAAGGCACTCGAATCGACGCTCTGTTTCCCTGGCCTCCGCGCACGCTTGAGCGCGCCAAGACAAGTAATGCCCCATGACCTGTAAACTGCTGCTGGTAGATGACCACTCACTGATCCGCGCCGGCGTTCGCGCCCTGGTTTCAGATATCTCCGGGTACACGGTGGTGGGTGAAGGCAATGACGGCTGCCAGGTGGCGGAACTGGCCTTGCAACTGGACCCGGACATTGTCCTGCTGGACATTTCCATGCGCTCGACCAACGGCCTCGACGCCCTGACCCAGCTGCGCGCCAGCGGTTGCCGTAGCAAGGTCCTGATCCTGTCGATGCATACCGATCCCGAGCTGATCATGCAGGCACTGGAAAGCGGTGCCCATGGCTACCTGCTCAAGGACACCACCGCCACCGAACTGGAACAGGCACTGGCAGCACTGCGCAGCGGCGAACGCTACCTGAGCCCGGCGATTGCCCATACAGTGATCAACCAAGCCTTGCGACGGACCCAGACAGCCAAACCACAGGCCTCGGAAAACCACAACCTGACGGCCCGCCAGCTGGAAATCCTGCGTTTGATCGTACGCGGAAAGTCCACCCGTGAAATTGCTCATGGGCTGGGTTTGAGCATCAAGACCGTGGAAACTCACCGCTCACAAATCATGAAACGCTTGCAGATCTACGACGTTGCCGGCCTGGTACTGTTCGCCGTACGCGAACAGATCATCAGCCTCGACGACTGAGTAACGGCGAATCTGGCGGCAGGTGCACCCGCAACGCCGCTGGCAACACGTCAAAACGCAGGCTATCACCCTGTAGCGGTTCGCCGTCAAGGTTGATGTCCAGGCCTTGCGAACTCTTGATCTCGACCCAAGGCAGGCGCGCCCGCACAAACATGTTCTCCAGGCCCAATCCGTCGCTGAGCAGACTGCGCAAGGTGCCCACCACTTCCTGGGGTGCCGGCAAAATACTGATATCCAGCAAGCCATCATCAACCTGCGCCTGTGGGCACAACACATGCCCGCCACCGGCCTGACGACCATTGCCGATGCCCAGGGCCAACAAGTCGCCCTGCCATTGGAAGTCCGGCCCATGCAACTCTACCGATGCGGCACGGAGCTCGCTAAAGCGCGACAACCCGGTGAAGAGGTAGGCTGCTGCACCCAGCACTTTCTTCAAGTCTTCGGAGGTATTGGCCGTGACCTGGCTGCCAAATCCACCGGTGGCCATATTGAGAAATACCTGCTCCCCCACCTGCCCAAGGTCAATGGCTTGTGCTGGCGCCTCCAGTAGCGCAAGCGCCTGCTCAGGCTCAAGCGGTATACCCGCAGCGCGGGCAAAGTCATTGGCTGTCCCCAATGGCAAGAGTACAAGGCTTGCCTGAGTCTCTGCCCGAACCATCGCTTCGGCGACATCGCGCAAGGTGCCGTCACCACCACCGGCCACAATGTGCTTGTAGCCCGCAGCCAAGGCTTCTTCTACCCAGTGCGCAGCATCGCCGGCCTCCCATGTCAGCCGGACATCCAACGGCCAGCCACGACCACGCATTACGCCCACGGCAGCACGCACTTGCTCATTTGCAGCTTGCTTGCCATGCAGAATCATCAACGTTTTGAGCTGCGTCATGCCGTCCTCCCCGCGAAAGAAAACCCGAGTATCTGGACCGCAGAACCCGTGCTTTTGCTGCACCTGCAATGCTCAACTGAGGGAAAATTTGCCGAGTGTTCATACAAATTACATTGAAAGCGCGCCCGCCTGGGTGCATCATTCGACAAATATTTGGCCTTCAAGGAAGATGCCGATGGTAAAAGTCATTTTATTGACTAATTATGCGAGCGCCTGCCAGGTCCCATTTTCCCTTTACTGCACTGTAGTCTCAGTGCCCTGACTCAAGGCTGTGAAATGAGCGTTCTGATCCCCTGCATCATCGCCGGCGGCGCCGGCACTCGCCTCTGGCCGGTTTCCCGCGAAACCATGCCTAAGCCCTTCATGCGCCTGCCCGATGGCCAGAGCCTGCTGCAAAAGACCTTTTCCCGCGCCGCTGCACTGCCCGACGTCGAACGGGTGATTACGGTGACCAACCGTGAAGTGTATTTTCGTACTCAAGATGAATACCGCCAGCTGAATCAGGCCGGCATCGCCCTGGACTTCATCCTCGAACCCTTTGGCCGCAATACCGCGCCAGCCATTGCCGCCGCCGCCCTGCACTGCGCCAGGCTGTACGGTGAAAACGCGCAGTTGCTGGTATTGCCCGCCGACCACCTGATCAGTGATCTGCCAGCCTTCGAGCGTGCAGTCGAGCAGGCCCGTCAACTGGCTCACGAAGGCTGGCTGACCACCTTCGGCCTGGTCCCCACTCATGCCGAGACCGGCTTCGGTTACATCGAAAAGGGCCAGGCACTCGGCGCTCAAGGCTACAAAGTCGAGCGTTTTGTCGAAAAACCTGATGCGATCACCGCCCAGAATTATCTGGATGGCGGCCAGCACCTGTGGAACGCCGGCATGTTCTGCATGCGCGTAGACGCGATCCTGGCAGAACTGGACCGCCATGTTCCGGACCTGCTCGCCAGCGTCGATTACTGCCTGCAACAGAGCCCGTGCAAACAGGGCAAGGGCGAACTGCAACTGGAGCTCGACCCGCAGTCGTTCGAAAACGTGCCGGACATCTCCATCGATTACGCGGTCATGGAAACCTCAAGCCAGGTAGCAGTGCTGCCCGCCGACCTGGGCTGGAGCGACATCGGCTGCTGGCAGGCGGTACGCGGACTCAAGGAAGCCGACGACAACGGCAACCATTGCAACGGCGAAACCGTATTGCATGACGTATCCAACTGCTACATCGACTCGCCACGCCGGCTGGTCGGTGCCGTGGGCCTGGACAACCTGATCATAATCGACACACCCGATGCACTGCTGATCGCCGATGCAGCGCGCAGCCAGGAAGTCAAAGTGATCGCCCAGCAGCTCAAACACCAGGGCCACGATGCTTATCGCCTGCACCGCACCGTGAACCGCCCATGGGGTATGTACACCGTGCTTGAGGAAGGCCCGCGTTTCAAAATCAAGCGCATCATGGTTCGCCCGCAAGAGTCGTTGTCACTGCAAATGCACCACCATCGCAGCGAACACTGGATCGTGGTCAGCGGCATGGCGTGCGTAACCAATGGTGAAGACGAGTTCCTGCTCGACACCAACGAATCGACGTTCATCAAACCGGGACGCGTACATCGCCTGACCAACCCCGGCGTGATCGATCTGGTCATGATCGAAGTACAAAGTGGCGAATATATGGGCGAGGATGACATCGTGCGCTTTACTGATATCTATGGACGCGCCCCGGAGCCAGCCAACAGCTGACAACCCAGGCGCGTCCATTCTTATCTGCATGTCGTTACCCGCCTTGGCAAGAGAGGAAAGGGGTCATGCGCGTACTCTGGACACTGCCTTACCTGCCCTGGCCCACTACCAGCGGCGGCAAAACCCGGCAATACCACTTGCTGCGCAGCCTGGCGCAGCGTGGCCACCAGATCACCTTGCTGGTGCAGTCGAAAATCCCGCCCAGCGAGGCGGCACGCCAGGCGCTCGAGCCCTTGCTCGAACGCCTGATCGTGCTACCCAGGCGCCCCTTGCACAGCCCGTTGAATCTGCTTGCCGCGGTGTACGCCGGCTACCCCATGCGGGCCAGTGTCAATGGCCTGGCACCGCACCTGCGCCATCGTTTCGAGCAACTGCTGGAAGAGCACTGGGATGTAATCCACATCGAGCACAGCTACAGCTTCCAGCCGTTCGAAAAGGCCCTGCAAGCCCGGCAACTGCCTTTTTTGCTCAGCGAGCACACCATTGAATCGATATCTGGCGACGCCTGCCATGACCGCTTGCCGCTGTGGCTGCGGCCGTTCAATGCCTTCGACCGCTGGCGTTACCGGCGCTGGGAAAACCGCGTACTGAGTCAGGCACATGAAGTGGTAGCGGTAAGCCCCAAAGATGTCGAACACATCAGCCGCGTGACCGGCAATCCCGCGTCCCTGGTCATTAATGGCGTGGATTGCGCCCACTTCCAGGATATCCACCCCTCGCCGCGCAGCCAGCGCCTGTTGTTCGTCGGTAATTTCGAGTACAGCGCCAGCCTCGAAGCCATCGAATGGGCGCTTGAGGACATCCTTCCGCAAGTCTGGCAGAGCAACCCGGCCGTGCGCCTGGCGATCGTCGGACATGCGTTGCCAGACAGCTGGAAATCGCGCTGGAGCGATCCGCGCATCGAATGGATCGGATACTTGCCGGACTTGCGCGAGCTGCAACGTCATTCCGCGATTTTCTTCGCCCCCTTGCGCTATGGCGGCGGTTCAAAGATCAAGGTGCTGGAAGCCATGGCTGCCGGACTACCTGTGGTCACCACGCCTAAAGGCGTTTCCGGACTGCAGGTCACTCAAGGCGAGCACTACCTGGGCAGCGACGACGGCGATCAACTGGCATTGATCATTACTCAGTTGCTCAACCAACCCTGGCGCATGCGCCAGTTGTCCGAGGCTGCCCGCCAGTTCGTCAATGACCGCCACGATTGGAGCATTGCCGCCGGCCAGTTGGAAAGCGTGCATGCGCGCCTGAGTCAGCGCGCACCCATGCTGACTGATCTGAACGACCACAATGCGTTGCTCAACCGAGCAACTCACTCAAGGGAATGAACTGCACGGTATCGCCCTTGGCAGGTGTCGTGCCCTCACGGACTTCCACCAGGCCTTCGGCCCAGGCAGCACTGCGCAGCACACCGGAACTCTGGTTCTTGTAGATCTGCGCGTGGTCCTGATCCAGACGTGCCCGCAGGTATTCCCGGCGATTGCCGGCTTTGGGCCAGTCGAAACCGGCGGGGACCGGAAATTGCAGAGGCGTCACTTCCTGCACACCCTGGCGGCGCAGCAGGTAAGGACGGGTAAGCAGACCGAAGGTCACCAGCGTCGAGGCCGGATTGCCAGGCAGACCGATCACCGGGACGCCCTGGTAGTGGCCAAAGGTCAACGGCTTACCGGGCTTGATCGCCAGCTTCCAGAGCGCCAACTCGCCTGCTTCGCGCAGGGCCAGGCCGAGGTAATCCGCCTCGCCCACTGAAACGCCACCGGTTGAGAGGATCAGGTCGACCTGCCCCAGGCCCGCCAGGCAATCGCGGGTTTTTTGCAGGTCATCGGCAAGAATGCCAGCGTCGATCACTTCACAGCCCAAGCGCTGCAACCAGCTGACCAGCAGGCGTCGGTTGCTGTTATAGATCTGCCCTGGCCCCAGCGGCAAACCCGGCTCCACCAGCTCGTCGCCCGTGGACAACACGGCGACCTTGATCCTGCGTACCACGCTGAGCGTGGCATGCCCCAGTGTCGCCGCCAGCCCCAGCTCAATTGGCCCCAGGCGCGTTCCCGCAGCCAGCACCGACTCTCCCGCACGGGTTTCCTGGCCCCGCGGACGAATATTCTGCTCAAGGCGCAAAGGCTCCGTGAAGCGTACGCGCTGATCATCCAGGACCTCGGCGTTCTCCTGCATCTCGACGCAATCGGCACCCAGCGGCAACGGTGCGCCGGTGAAGATGCGCGCACAGGTGCCGGGCTGCAGTGGCTCGGGTACGTGGCCAGCGAAAATACGCTGACTGACCGGCAGCGCCTCACCCTGCCAGTCAGCCAGGCGCAAGGCGTAACCGTCCATGGCACTGTTTGGCCAAGGCGGCAAGTCCAGGCTGGCGACCAACGCTTCGGCCAACACCCGCCCCTCGGCCTGCGCCAGCGCGACCTGCTCGGTCTCGACAATCGGCGCTGATTCAGCCAGCGCCAGCAAGCGGGCCAGCGCCTCTTCAACCGGCATCAACGGCTTGCTCACAGGCGCCTCAACCACGGCTGGCGCAGGGTTCAGCCTGCTTCAGATGAGTTACGAAGTTGCACGGGCGATGACGGGCATCAAGTTGCTCGGCGAGGATGCCATCCCAGCCGGTGCGCACCGCATTGGTCGAGCCGGGCAAGCAGCAGACCAGGGTGCCGTTGGCCAAGCCGGCCAAGGCGCGAGACTGAACGGTAGAGGTACCGATATCCGCCAGGGAGATGTGCCGAAACAGCTCACCAAAACCATCGACCTGCTTGTCCAGCAAGCAGGCGACGGCTTCCGGCGTGCTGTCGCGCCCGGTAAAGCCGGTGCCACCGGTAATCAGCACGACCTGTACCTGCTCATCGGCAATCCAGGTCGCAACCTGCGCGCGAATCTTGTAAAGATCGTCCTTGAGCAGTACCCGTGCAGCGAGGCCATGACCGGCCTCGGCCAGGCGATCGACGAACACCTGGCCAGAGGTGTCGGTTTCCAGGGTGCGGGTGTCGCTGACCGTCAAAACCGCGATATTCAGCGGCACGAAAGGTACATCTGCCTTGGCTTTCATGGGACCTTGATCCATTGATGGTGAGTATGGGCGGTGTTATATCACAGCCCTGCCCGGCGGGTGCCCATGCACCGGCCTGAGTGTGCTGCCGATCAATAGTGCTGCGCAGTAGCTATGCTGCAATGAACAAGGAACTTGCGTCGTCGCCATGCGTCTCAAGGACATTACGCACCATCCTTTTACTGGAGAAACATAATGATTCAACGGACTCTTCCCGCTTTCCTGCTCGCTCTGGGCCTGGGTACTCTGGCTGGTTGCTCTTCGCCAAGCGTGATCACCCTCAACGACGGTCGCGAAATTCAGGCGGTCGACACGCCGCAGTATGACGACGAGTCGGGCTTCTACGAATTCGAGCAGCTTGATGGCAAGCGCACGCGTATCAACAAGGATCAGGTGCGTACCGTCAAGGACCTCTGAGACCTGCGACAGCCCCTTCCGAGGGCTTGTCGAGGAGAAAAATTTGAGTAATATTTTCTCCATCGGAGTGTAGCGCAGCCAGGTAGCGCGTCTCGTTCGGGACGAGAAGGCCGCAGGTTCGAATCCTGTCTCTCCGACCAGATCACTCAACGAAAAAGCCCGCCATCGTGTGGGCTTTTTCGTACCAACACTGCGACAAACTGCACTGGCCAGCATTGCACAGCGCTGCCGGGGCCAGCAGAATGCGCGCCTTTCGAACTTAGAGGTTGAAACACATGCGTAAGACTCTTGCCGCCCTGACTCTGGGCCTGCTGTGCGCACAAGGCGCCATGGCCGGCGACGGCCAGACTGCTATAGGCGGTGGCCTGGGTGGTGTACTGGGTAACGTGGTCGGGAAACAACTCGGCGGCAGTACCGGCGCTGCAATTGGTGCTGGCGTCGGCGGTGCGGCGGGTAGCGCCATGGCCGCGAAGAAGGGCAACAAGACCAAAGCGGCCATTGGTGGCGGCCTGGGTTCGGCTGGCGGCTCGCTGGTTGGTGGCAAGCTCGGTGGCAGCACCGGCTCGACTATCGGCGCCGGCCTGGGTGGCGCGGCGGGTGGTGCCCTGGGCAACAACCTGGCCGACGATCACCGCAAGAAGCGTCATTGATTCAGACCTGATCGCGGGGGAAGGACACCCCCCCCGCGGGGGGGGGATTTGCCCTGCGTTCTTTTCCCGGA
>NZ_JBMOWO010000011.1:0-98013 GCF_049310525.1 Pseudomonas sp. GZD-222 | reverse complement strand
GCAGTGGGGAAACCCCTCCCCCACGGGGGGGGGGGTTTTCCCCCGCGATGCGTTTCCAGGCTCTAAACAAAACAGCCCCCTGAACAGGGGGCTGTTTGTTACTACCGTTTCAAACCTTACAGCGCAGGCTCGGCCTGTACTGCAGCAGTCCCTTCCGGCAGCACCGGAACGTACAGCAGGCCCAGACGCGAGCTGCTCCATTCACGGGTCTTGTTGGTCAGCTCAAGGTTGTTGTTGAGCTTCTGGCCGTAGGTCGGAACGATTTCCTTCAGCTTGGCCTGCCACTCAGGGGTCTTGATGCGATCCTTGTAGGTCTTCTCCAGCACGCTGAGCATGATCGGCGCAGCGGTCGAAGCGCCTGGCGATGCACCCAGCAGCGCGGCGATGGTGCCATCCTGGGCAGCTACCACTTCGGTACCGAACTGCAGAACGCCACCGTGCACCGGATCCTTCTTGATCACCTGAACGCGTTGACCGGCTTGCAGCAGTTTCCAGTCTTCGTTCTTGGCGTTCGGGAAGTACTCGCGCAGGGCTTCCATGCGGTCATCGAAGCTGAGCATCAGCTGACCCATCAGGTAGGTGCTCAGGTCAATGTTGTCGATACCGGCGTGGGTCATCGGCATGATGTTGTGCGTGGTCAGTGCGGCAAACATGTCCAGCAGCGAACCGTTCTTCAGGAACTTGGTCGAGAAGGTCGCGAACGGGCCGAACAGCAGCACTTCCTTGCCATCGATCACACGGGTGTCCAGGTGCGGAACGGACATCGGCGGTGCACCCACCGAAGCCTTGCCGTACAGCTTGGCCTTGTGACGGGCAACGATGTCCTGGTTGTCGGTCATCAGGAACTGACCACCGACCGGGAAGCCTGCGTAGCCTTCGGCCTCAGGGATGCCAGACTTCTGCAGCAGCTTCAGGGCACCACCACCGGCACCGATGAAGACGAACTTGGCCTTGACGCTACGCTCAACGCCTTTGTTGGCCAGGTCAGCAACGACCACGGTCCAGGTGTTGTCAGCGTTGCGCACGATGTCGCGCACTTCATGCTGCACGTGCAGCTTGACGTTTTCGTGCTTGGTCAGCGAGGCGATCAGCTGGCGGGTGATCTCGCCGAAGTTGACGTCGGTACCGATCGACATGCGGGTTGCAGCGATCTTCTGGTCGGCAGCACGGCCTTCCATCACGATCGGCACCCACTTCTGGATCTGGGCGTGGTCTTCGGAGTATTCCATGCCGCGGAACAGCGAACTGTGCTGCAGGGCTTCATGACGCTTCTTGAGGAACTCGACGTTCTTGTCGCCCCAGACAAAGCTCATGTGTGGCACGTTGTTGATGAACGACTTGGGGTTGCTCAGCACGTTCTGCTCGACCTGGTAGGCCCAGAACTGCTTGGAGATCTCGAATTGCTCGTTGACCCCGACCGCTTTGCTGATGTCGATCTTGCCGTCGGCGCCTTCGCTGGTGTAGTTCAGCTCGCAGAACGCGGAGTGACCGGTACCGGCGTTGTTCCAGGCGTTGGAGCTTTCTTCGGCGACCTTGTCCAGACGCTCGTAGATGTCGATGGACCAGGTCGGCTCCAGCTCATTGAGGTAAGTACCGAGGCTTGCGCTCATGATGCCGCCGCCGATCAGCAGCACATCTACGGTTTTTTCTGGCTCGCTGGGCTTGGAGCAGCCGATGACACTCAGGCACAGGAGCGTCAGCAGGATTTTTTTCATAATTCAATCCAATTGAGGTGAAGTAATTGGCAATGACCGCTTATCCCGTTGTGCACGCCCGAGTTCTTGTTGTTGCTCGCGCAGACCAAAGCTTAGCGGGGCTCGGCGTTCAGGCAAGCGGCCTGGACGCGCGGCGATGGTTGGCGGCTGGGGTTGTTCGATGGATCGGGAACGGTCGTCACCCTGACGATGAGCGGTGAAGCTTGCCGCCGGGTGCTTGCAATGGCCTAGGCCTGAGCGCCTTTAAGCATAAAGCAGGCCAACTTTTGCAAGACCAACGGCTAATAGCTAGGACGAGTCGTCGCACCCCATCTTTAACGATTTTGCTGGCGAAAATCCGCCACATTGCCATGCCCATGGCCCGCAATGTGGCGGATTTCCCCCTTTTGTCAGGCACTTAGGCGTGCAGTCACTTCCCCCAACTGCCCCGACAAGCCATGCAGACGATGCCCGGCCTGCTCGGTGTGTTGCACGGCTTGCTGATTGGCCGTGGCAATCCGGGTGATCTCCACCAGGTTGCGGGAAATGTCCTCGGCCACGCTGGTCTGCTCTTCAGCTGCGGTGGCGATCTGGCGGTTCATGTCCCGAATCGCCTCCACGGCCAAGGTGATGCGCTGCAGCATCTGCCCGGCGCGCTGGACCTGTTCGGCGCCTTCTTCACTGCGCTGCTGGCCGCTTTCAATGGCCTTCACCGCCTCCAGGGCACCGGACTGCACGGCACTGATGATCTGGTTGATTTCGGCAATCGAGGCTGCAGTTCGCTGAGCCAGGCTGCGCACTTCATCCGCGACCACGGCAAAGCCGCGACCGGCCTCCCCTGCCCGCGCCGCTTCGATAGCGGCATTGAGTGCCAGCAGGTTGGTCTGTTCGGCAATCCCGCGAATGACTTCCAACACCTTGCCAATCCTGGCGCTATCGGCTTCCAGGTGGCGAATCACCGCCGCCGTGCCGGCAATCTCCTGGTTGACCGAAGCGATGGTGTCGATGGTCGCCTGCATCACCTGCTCGCCCGCCTGGGCGCTGTGATCGGCATCATCCGCCGCGCGCGCGGCTTCAGCCGCGTGACGCGCAACCTCCTGGGCCGTGGCGGACATTTCATGCATCGCCGTGGCCACCTGATCGGTGCGCTGGAACTGATCGTCAGTTCCTCGGGCCATGCTCCCGGCAATGCTGCGCAGTTCGCCGCTGGCGGTTTCCAGTTCGCCCGCATTGTTCTGCAGGCGGGCAACGGTATCGGCGAGAAAATCGCGCAAGGTATTGGCCGCCACCGCCAGGCGGCCAAGCTCATCCTGACGGTTGCTGGCTACCCGCGCCTCGAATCGCCCCTGACTCAACTGTGCGACATACTCGATCAAGCCGCGGATCGGCTCAATCAGGCTGCGATTGACCAGCCAGAGGCTGAACAGACCGACCAGCAGCGCCGAGCCGAACATCACCAGCAGCCCCAGCCACACCGTGCGCTCTGCCGCTTGATTGATAGCGCTGGCGCGAGCCTGAGCCTCACTGCGCAGTTGGCTGACCAGCTCGCTCATCTGCTCGCTGGTCGCACGGTCCACGCCTTTGACCGCCTGGTCCCCCGCTGTCGGGTCAGCACCTGCAGCCAGGAACGCCTGACGCCCTTGAGCGTAAGCCTGGCCCAACTGACGATGGCTCTCCTTGAGCTGCTCGGCACGCGCCTTGAGCGTTGCGTCGCTGCTGTGGATCAATTGATCGAGAATGCCCTGCACCTGCTGCTCACGGGCAAGAAACTGTTGCCAGTATTTGTCCAGATCGGCCGGCTGCTTGCCGCGCAACAGCACATTCTTCCACTCCTGGACCTGTACCTTGAATTGCAGATTGGCCTCATCTATCAGCTGCGAGGCCTGCAGTGGCCCATCGATCAACTGGCCATAGCCGCGCACGCTGGATGACAACAATTGAAAGCAGACCAGCGCGATCATCAGCATCGCCAACAGGCTGCCACCAAGTAGCGCGAGGATTTGCACTCTGAGGGATTTACGCAACATCGGAAGGAATCTCGGAACAAAGGGGAAGGAAACGACGCATTGCTGCATCGACCAGGCAACGACGTCCCTGTCGTCGTTCACTGGCAGCTGGAGCAGGCGAAAAAAAAGCTGCCATCAGTCGATAGCAGCCAAGTTCGAGCATTACGCAACAGCTGAAATAGATAGTCTCAAGGGATTGCTACAGAAATGTGACAGTCTTTGGCGCGCTGTCACATTTCCGTAACGACATTGAACTGCAAGGCCGCCAGCCGCGCATACAAGGGGCTCTGCGCGATCAATTGATGATGACTGCCAATCGCCACCAGGCGACCCTGATCGATCACCGCAATGCGGTCGGCATGCTGCACCGTGGCCAGGCGGTGAGCGATCACCAGGGTGGTGCGTCCGCTCATCAAGGTCGGCAGTGCCTGCTGGATCAGGTGTTCGCTTTGCGCATCGAGGGCGCTGGTGGCTTCGTCGAGCAACAGGATCGGCGCATCCACCAGCAAGGCCCGGGCAATGGCCAGACGCTGACGCTGCCCACCCGACAGCCCCAGGCCGGCATCACCCAGGTGGGTCTGATAGCCTTGCGGCAGCTGCATAATGAACTCATGGGCGTGCGCACTGCGTGCGGCGGCTTCAACTTGCGCAGCACTGGCATCAGCTCGGCCATAGCGAATGTTCTCCTCGACGGTGCCAAAGAACAGTGCCGGATTCTGCGCCACCAGGGCGAAATGCCGACGCAGGTCCTGCGGGTCAAGCCGGC
The DNA here is from genome assembly GCF_049310525.1 of Pseudomonas sp. GZD-222. Classification (NCBI taxonomy): domain Bacteria; kingdom Pseudomonadati; phylum Pseudomonadota; class Gammaproteobacteria; order Pseudomonadales; family Pseudomonadaceae; genus Pseudomonas; species Pseudomonas sp. GZD-222. Next base: position 93,547 of record NZ_JBMOWO010000011.1, on the reverse strand, counting down.
TCAGGTCCTGGCCGTCGAGCAGAATGTGACCTTGCTGGGGGTCATAAAAGCGCAGCAGCAGGTCAAACAAGGTCGACTTTCCTGCCCCCGAAGGCCCGACCAGGGCCAGGGTTTCACCCGGTTCGACGGTCAGGCTCAGGCCGTCGATGGCCGCAGGCACAGGCCGTGACGGGTAAGCAAAGCGTACATCCCGTAACTCCAGGCGCCCGCTAACCCGCGGGGCCGAGCGCTCCACCCCCTCTGAGGGTGCGGTGATTTCACTGCGCGCGGCCAGCAGCTCGGCAATCCGCTCCGCCGCCCCGGCGGCGCGTTGCAACTCCCCAATCACCTCACTGAGAGTGCCAAAGGCACTGCCGACGATCAGGCTATAGAAAACGAAAGCCGCCAGTTCCCCCGCGGAAATCCGCCCGGCAATGACATCCATGCCCCCGACCCAGAGCATGACGCCCACGGCCCCGAGCACCAGCACGATCACCAGAGTGATCAGCCAGGCGCGCTGCAGGATGCGCTTGCGGGCGACCGCGAAAGCCGCTTCAACGGTGCGGCCGAAGTGTTGCTGATCGCTGGCCTGATGGTTGTAGGCCTGTACCGTCTTGATCTGCCCGAGGGTTTCGGCCACGTAACTGCCGACATCGGCCACCCGATCCTGGCTCTGGCGTGACAAGCTGCGCACCCGGCGCCCGAAGATCAGGATCGGCGCCAGCACCAGCGGCAACGCCAGCACCACGATACTGGTGAGTTTGGGGTTGGTGATGAACAACAGCACGATGCCGCCCAGCACCATCAGCGCATTACGCAGGAACATCGACAACGACGAGCCGATCACCGATTGCAGCAAGGTGGTGTCGGCGGTAAGCCGCGACTGGATCTCCGAACTGCGGTTGCTCTCGAAAAAACCGGGGTGCAGGTAGATCAAGTGATCAAACACCTGTTGGCGGATGTCGGCCACACACCGTTCGCCAATCCACGACACCAGGTAAAAACGGCTGAAGGTCCCGATTGCCAGGGCCAGCACCAGCAGCAGGAAAAAACCGATGGACTGGTTGAGCAGTTGCGGTGAGCGGGTCATGAAGCCCTGATCGACCAACAAGCGGATACCCTGCCCCAGGGACAAGGTGATGCCGGCAGTAACGATCAACGCGAGCAAGGCCAGCACGACCTGCTGGCGATAAGGGCGAATGAAACGCCAACCCAGATGCAGCGCCTGACGCTGGCGAGAGGAAAAGCGGTTGAGCATGTAGGAACCAACGATCAGCAGTTTTCCCCAGCCTACACCTGACCGCTCGTCCCGCGCCAAGGAACTCGCAGGAATAAACAGTCGTCGGTATTAACACCAGGCTCACGACACCGTTAAGGTCCGAGATGTCACTGGCTAGACCGTTTCGGTCTAAAGCACCACTGGAGCTTTGGCCTGCTTTCTGTTGGACTGGAAGGGTCTGACAGTGATAACCGACGGAGCTGTCACAGTTCGGTCACTAGACGATTCTAGTCTGAGCTTGCAACCTGATGAGGAGACAGGAAATGAGCTTGCAACAAAGCAATAACCCGCCCAAAAGCGCACCCAACCCGCAAGCGCCTGTGGGTGGCTCGATCATCGGCCCGGATGGCAAAGAGGTCACGATCACGGAAGAGATGATCCAGCAAGCCTGCGAGAAACTCGAACAAAGCCGCAAAGAACCCGCCAAGAAAGACTGAACCACCGAATTCTTCAACCCGGCCCAAGCGCCGGGTTTTTATTGCCTGCAATTAAACCAACACGCCACCCAGAGCCCGAACCATCTGCGCCAGCTGTGGTGCCTCGCCGTGCAGACGCACCATCAGCCCTTCAATCTCTCGACGCGGCGGGTAGTGCTTGCGCAACGCATCAAAAGCCGCCTTCTGCTCAAGCGCATCACTGCTCAGGCTGCGACGGAAGTCGGCGTCGTCACGGCGAGGGTCATACACTGCACGGCACAGCGTTGCCAAGGCCCAGTCCAGGTCGGTTTCAGCCTGCAAACCAATCTCTGCCAGCCAGGGTTGCGGCAGCAGATCCGCCAACTGCACCGACGCCGGCTCGTTGCGCCACGCACAGAACGCCTGGTAGATCTGTGCAGTGCCCCGTTGCTTGCCGTCCAGGCTGTAGCCGGCAATGTGCGGAGTGGCCAGCACACAGAGATCCGCCAGTTCCAGATCAACCTGCGGCTCACCCTCCCAGACATCCAGCACCGCCAGCACATCCTCACGTTCCAGCAGCAGCTCACGCAGCGCCGTGTTGTCGATCACGGGCCCGCGGCTGGCGTTGATCAACCAGGCCCCCGGGCGCAGCGCCGCCAGTTGCTGGCTATCAAGCAAGTGCCAGGTAGGGTGTTCACCTTCACGGGTCAGCGGGGTGTGCAGGCTGATGACATCGCACTCGGCAAGGACCGTTTCCAGGCTCACATAGTCGCCGCCCTCACGGGCCTGGCGTGGCGGGTCGCATACCAGCACCTGCCAACCCAGCCCCCGCAGTACATCGACCAGGCGCCCACCCACTTCGCCAGCACCGACAACCCCATAGGTACGTCCGGCCAGGTCGGCGCCATCGAGCTCGGCCAGAGTCAGCAAACTGCCCAGCACGTAATCGACCACACCGCGGGCATTGCAGCCCGGCGCACTGGACCACTGAATCCCGGCTTGAGCGAAGTAATCCAGGGCCAGGTGATCGGTGCCAATGGTACAGGTGCCGACGAAACGAACCTTGCTGCCCTCAAGCAGCGCCTGGTCGACGCGGGTCACTGAACGCACCAGCAAGACATCAGCGTCCTTTACACAGGCCGCATCGATGGCACGCCCTGGATAACGGCGGATCTCGCCAAAACCTGCAAAGAAGGCATCGAGCAGCGGAATATTCTCGTCGGCAACAATCAGCATGGCGCTCTCCTATCGGGGTGCGCAGTGTAGGCCTATGGTGGGGCGCTAATCCAGCCGCCGACAAAAGCATCAGGCAGATTTCCTGACCAAGGCGTCAAAGCGTAGACTAGTCGGCTTTGCGCACTTTTTTTGTGGACACCTGCCTTGTGACACCCATGACCGCCGACACCCTCTCCCCGCCTCCCTCTCACGCTGCGCGCGTGCGCACCGAACTGCGCAGCCTGTTGCTGCTGGCAACACCGATCATCATTGCGCAACTGGCCACCACCGCCATGGGCTTCGTTGATGCGGTAATGGCTGGCCGGGTCAGCCCGCGAGACCTGGCGGCGGTGGCGCTGGGTAACTCAATCTGGATTCCGGTGTTCTTGCTGATGACCGGCATCCTGCTGGCCACCACCCCCAAGGTGGCACAACGTTTTGGTGCCGGCCAGCATGGTGAAATCGGCCCCTTGGTACGCCAGGCGCTATGGCTGGCGGTCGCTGTCAGCCTGATTGCCAGCGCGTTGCTGATCAATGCCGAGCCGGTCCTGCAGGTGATGAAAGTCGATCCGCAACTGGTCGAACCGAGCATGGGTTACCTGCAAGGCATCGCCTTCGGCTTTCCCGGCATCGCCCTGTACTACGTGCTGCGCTGCTACAGCGATGGCCTCGGCCTGACCCGCCCGAGCATGGTCATAGGCTGCCTGGGCCTGCTGCTGAATATTCCCCTGAACTACGTGCTGATCTACGGCCACTTCGGCCTGCCCGCGCTGGGTGGTGTTGGCTGCGGATGGGCCAGCGGTATTGTCATGTGGTTCATGGCCCTGAGTATGGGCGCCTGGACGCGCTGGGCCCCGGCCTACCAGAACAGCCGGGTGCTGGTGCGCTTCGAGCGCCCGCAGTGGTCAGTCATCAAACGTTTGATGGGCATTGGCTTGCCGATCGGCATCGCCGTGTTCGCCGAGTCCAGTATCTTCGCGGTCATTGCGCTGCTGATCGGCAGCCTGGGTCCGACCATTGTCGCCGGCCATCAAATTGCCCTGAACATCAGCTCGCTGCTGTTCATGATTCCGTATTCACTGGGGATGGCGGTAACGGTGCGGGTGGGCCAGGCAGTCGGTGCTGGCGAGCCACGCCAGGCGCGCTTTGCGGCAATGGTGGGCCTGGGCGCCGCGCTGGTATTTGCCTGTTTCTCGGCCAGCCTGATTCTGCTGATGCGCGAACCGATCGCCTCGATCTACACGCCGGACACCGCGGTGATCCAGATTGCCGCAATGCTGATCGTGTATGCCGCGCTGTATCAGTTCTCCGACGCCATCCAGGTGATCGCCGCCGGTGCCTTGCGCGGTTACCAGGACACCCGGGTGACCATGATCCTGACCCTGTTCGCGTACTGGGGCATTGGCCTGCCGGTGGGTTACGTGCTGGGCCTGACCAACTATTTCGGCCCGGCCAGCGGCCCTAACGGCTTGTGGGAAGGCCTGATCGCCGGATTGACCTGCGCAGCCTTGATGTTGTCGATTCGCCTGGCGCGCAGCAGTGGCAAGCACATTCGCCGCGCGCAACGCGCTTAATCGAGTTTCTTGCGGATCCAGTACAGGTAGGTACCGGCGTCTTCCTGTTGCTGGACCAGTTCGTGGCCAAGGAATACGCAGAACTTGGGGATATCGCGACGGGTCGACGGGTCGGTGGCGATCACCTTGAGCAGGCCTCCCGCGGCCAGGTCGCGCACGTGCTGGTGCAACATCATTACCGGCTCCGGGCAGTTGAGGCCAGTGGCGTCGAGGATGGCGTCTGGGGTGAAATCGGTCATGTAGAACTCCGGAAACAATCAGCTATTGTCGCTCAAGCAGGCTGCGAGGTCATCTTATCGGTGGGAGCGGGGGGGGGGGGGGGGGGGGGGGGGTGGTCTGGGTTACGAAGACGGGGAAGAATACCCCCCCACCCCCCCCCCCCCTCCCCCCCCCCCCCCCCCCCCCCTACCCCCCCCCCCCCCCCCCCCCCCCCCCCCCGCTCCCACAGGATGTGGGCTCAGCGCGGTTTCAGATCCAGGCGCCGCAGGTGGCAGGTTACCTCTTCGCGATCGTGATACAGCTGCTTGCAGCCAATCGAGACCTTGATCTTGCGCGCCTTGAAGCCCTCTTCAATACGCTCCAGCAGGCGTCGCACCTCGGCATAGCGCTGCTTCATCGGCAGCTTGAGGTTGACCACCGCCTCGCGGCACAGGCCTTCGCCCAGCCAGGTCTCCAGCAGTGCCGCGCTGCGCGCCGGCTTCTCGACGATATCGCAGACCATCCAGTCCACCGTCTGCTTGGGCTTGTAGGTAAAACCGTCGGCCATCAAGTGCTGCACCAGGCCGGTGTCCATCAGACTCTCGGCCATCGGGCCGTTGTCGATGGCGGTTACCAGCATGCCGCGCTTGACCAGCTGGTAGGTCCAGCCACCCGGCGCCGCCCCAAGGTCAACACCGGTCATGTCATCGGAGAGCCGCGCATCCCACTGGTCGCGCGGGATGAAATGATGCCAGGCCTCTTCAAGCTTGAGAGTCGAGCGACTCGGCGCTTCACGGGGAAATTTCAGACGCGGAATACCCATCGGCCACATGGCCGAATTGTCCGCTGCGGCCAGGCCGACAAACACCCGCCGACCGCTGACAAAGGTCAACAGCAGACGCGGCTTGCTCGGGTCTTCAACCAGGCGCCCGGCCTTGGTCAAGGCCTTGCGCAGTGGCACCTCGAACTTGCGACAGAAGGTTGAAAGCTCCTTGCCGTCGTTGGTGTCCATCACCTCCAGCCAGACACTGCCGCATACCGGATAATCGGCCAGGGCTTCGAGGAGCACGCTGATGCGGTCGGTTTCCGGCAGTTCGATAAAGCTGCCACGCGCCCACTGCCGCGGAAAAATCAGCTGGGCAAAGCGCAGTTCACGCATCAACCGTTCAGCGCCTTCGCCATCGTTGCAGATGAATTCGGCACAGGCGCTCTGCGGTTTGGCTTTGGCGTAGCCGGCGACGTTCAGGCGGGCGGCGTGCTCGGCGATTTCGGCACAGACTTCGCTCTCGAAACCAGGCCGGCAATGCATAAACAGGGTATTCATCTTCACTCCAGGACGGCTGGCGGCCATTGGCCCCAACCCTGACCGGGGGCAATGCACTGCCCCGGCAAATGCGCGAATGATAAAGCAAGTTCGGAACCTGCGACATGCCCCGCCGGTCCAGTACTTGGTCAGGTGCGCCAAACCGGTCTAACCTGACCGCTCAGCCAGGTCCGTGCCGTGCGGACTGTCACAGAGGCGGTGAACCGGCGACAGCAAGGAAGAGCGCCGGACACCTACGCAGAAGGAGTTGGTAATGCCCTCGCTCGATAGCCTGAAAACCCTCAAGACCCTGACGGTCGCCGATCGTCCCTATCACTACTTCAGCCTGACCGAAGCCACCAAGAGCCTCGGCGATCTGCAGCGCCTGCCCATGTCGCTGAAGGTGCTGCTGGAAAACCTGCTGCGCTGGGAAGACGACAAAACCGTTACCCGCGCCGATCTCGGCGCCCTGGCCGACTGGCTCAAGGAGCGCCGCTCCGACCGCGAAATCCAGTACCGTCCGGCACGGGTGTTGATGCAGGACTTCACCGGTGTTCCCGCGGTGGTCGATCTGGCAGCCATGCGCGCGGCCATGGCCAAGGCTGGCGGCGATCCGCAGCGGATCAACCCGCTGTCACCGGTGGACCTGGTCATCGACCACTCGGTGATGGTCGATCGCTACGCCAGCCAGGAGGCGTTTGCCCAGAACGTTGACATCGAGATGCAACGCAACGGCGAACGCTATGCCTTCCTGCGCTGGGGCCAGAATGCGTTCGATAATTTCAGCGTGGTGCCACCGGGCACCGGCATCTGCCATCAGGTCAACCTGGAGTACCTGGGCCGCACCGTGTGGACCCGCGAAGAAGACGGTCGCACCTATGCCTTCCCCGACACTCTGGTCGGCACCGACTCACACACCACCATGATCAACGGCTTGGGCGTACTCGGCTGGGGCGTTGGGGGTATCGAGGCAGAAGCGGCGATGCTCGGTCAGCCGGTGTCGATGCTGATTCCCGAGGTCATCGGCTTCAAGCTCACCGGCAAGCTGCGCGAAGGCATTACTGCCACCGACCTGGTGCTGACTGTCACGCAGATGCTGCGCAAGAAAGGTGTGGTGGGCAAGTTCGTCGAGTTCTATGGCGACGGCCTGGCGGACCTGCCCTTGGCGGATCGCGCCACCATTGCCAACATGGCCCCCGAATACGGCGCCACCTGCGGCTTTTTCCCCGTCGACCAGGTGACCCTGGATTACCTGCGCCTGTCCGGTCGCCCCGAACAGACGGTGCAACTGGTCGAGGCTTACTGCAAGGAACAAGGCCTATGGCGCCTGCCTGGCCAGGAGCCGGTGTTCACCGACACCCTGGCCCTGGACATGCACGAAGTCGAAGCCAGTCTGGCCGGGCCCAAACGCCCTCAAGACCGGGTCGCCCTGTCGCAGGTCAGCCAGGCTTTTGACAGCTTCCTCGGCTTGCAGCTGCGCGTCTCGACCAAGGATGTCGGCCGCCTGGAAAGTGAAGGCGGTGGGGGTGTCGCTGTGGGCAATGCCGACCAGGCTGGCGAGGTCAGCTATGAACATGAAGGCCAACAGCATGTGTTACGCGATGGCGCGGTAGTGATTGCCGCCATTACCTCCTGCACCAACACCTCCAACCCCAGCGTGATGATGGCGGCAGGCCTGGTGGCGAAAAAAGCCGTCGAGAAAGGTCTGAAACGCAAACCCTGGGTAAAAAGCTCACTGGCTCCAGGCTCCAAGGTAGTAACCGACTACTACAAGGCGGCTGGCCTGACACCCTACCTGGATGAGCTGGGCTTCGACCTGGTCGGCTACGGCTGCACCACCTGCATCGGCAACTCCGGGCCGCTGGACGACGCCATCGAAAAAGCCATCACCGGCGCCGACCTCACCGTCGCCTCGGTATTGTCGGGCAACCGCAACTTCGAGGGCCGGGTTCACCCGCTGGTGAAAACCAACTGGCTGGCGTCACCACCGCTGGTGGTCGCCTACGCCCTGGCGGGTAGCGTGCGCCTGGACCTGAGCAGTGAACCACTGGGCACCGGCAAGGATGGCCAGCCGGTGTACCTGCGTGACATCTGGCCAAGCCAGCAGGAGATCGCCGCCGCGGTCGCCAGTGTCGATACCGCGATGTTCCACAAGGAATATGCCGAAGTGTTTGCCGGCGATGCCCAGTGGCAAGCAATTGCAGTACCGCAGGCAGCCACCTATGTCTGGCAGGACGATTCCACCTATATCCAGCATCCGCCGTTCTTCGATGACATCACCGGCCCCCTGCCGGTCATCGAGGATATCCACGGCGCCCGGGTCCTGGCCCTGCTCGGTGACTCGGTGACCACCGACCACATCTCCCCTGCCGGTAACATCAAGGCCGACAGCCCGGCCGGGCGCTACCTGCGCGACAAGGGCGTGGAACCCCGCGACTTCAACTCCTACGGCTCGCGCCGCGGCAACCATGAAGTGATGATGCGCGGCACCTTTGCCAACATCCGCATCCGCAACGAAATGCTCGGCGGTGAAGAAGGCGGCAACACCCTGTACGCGCCGACCGGTGAGAAGATGGCAATCTATGACGCGGCCATGCGCTACCAGGCCGACGGCACGCCGCTGGTGGTGATTGCCGGTCAGGAATACGGCACCGGCTCCAGCCGCGACTGGGCGGCCAAAGGCACCAACCTGCTGGGGATCAAGGCAGTGCTGGCGGAAAGCTTCGAACGTATCCACCGTTCCAACCTGGTGGGTATGGGCGTGCTGCCGCTGCAGTTCATTGCCGGCCAGAACCGCAAAAGCCTGGGCCTCGATGGCAGCGAGCGCATCGATATCCTCGGTTTGAGCAACGCGCGAATCCAGCCGCATATGCACCTGAACTTGAAAATCACCCGCCAGGATGGGCGTCAGGAGCAAATCGAGGTGCTGTGCCGAATTGATACACTTAATGAGGTGGAGTACTTCAAATCGGGCGGTATCCTGCACTACGTGCTGCGGCAATTGATCGCAGCGTAAAGTGCTGGCCCGGCCCTGTGCGGCCGGGCCTTTTGCCGATAGCCCCGCTAGCGATGAGTACCTGCTGCAGGCGCTGATACGGCTGGCAAGCGTGTCCTGAACGACGCCAGAGGAGTCGTAGAGCTCACGTTTTCAGCGAACAATGGAATCTACATGCTTGTATACCAATGGATCGGACTGGCCCTGCTGGGCCTTGGTTACGTCTTTTCTCTCGTCAATGGCAATCTGGGCCTGCTCGCACTGCCCAGCCTGATTGCCCTGCTGTGCGCCGGCTTGCTGGTTAACCGGCAGACGCGTTGGCAGCAACTGTTCGGCCATGTGCTGTTCATCCTGCTGGCCCTGGGCTTGGCATTGCACTGGCTGCCGGGGTTCCAGGGTGCCAAGGTCATCGACAAGGCCGTCTTCAGCGCAGGTGCCGTGCCCTTCACGATGTACCTGAACCTGGACAAGCCTTTGATTGGCTTCTGGCTGTTGCTGGCCTGTCCCTGGGTGCTGGCAATGGGCGGCAAGCGCCTGCTGCCAAGCCTGGCGGGGACGCTGCCAGTGGTTATTGCCCTGTGCCTGGGCGGTGCCTGGTTGCTGGGTATGGTGGCCTGGGCGCCGAAATGGCCGGAGCAAGCCTGGCTCTGGGTGCTGAACAACCTGTTGCTGGTCAGCCTGACCGAAGAATTGCTGTTTCGGGGTTACATCCAGGGCGGGCTGCAACGTTTACTCAGGAATCAGCATCTGGCCCTGCTACTGGCCGCCGGCTTGTTCGGCCTCGCGCACCTGGGTGGAGGCTGGCAATGGGTTGCACTCGCCTCCCTGGCCGGCATCGGTTATGGACTGGCTTACCGCTACGGCGGCTTGATCGCAGCAGTACTCTGCCATTTTGGCCTGAACCTCGCACATTTCACCGGATTTACCTATCCGATGCTGATACCTTCGTGAACCAGCAGTCACTCGCTGACTTTTGCAAAAAGTCATTCAATAAAAGCCCCTCGCGGCCGATAACCCTTGAAAGCCTTGCGGATTGAACAGCTTATGCGTAACAACCAGCCAATAACTCAGCGCGAACGGACTTTCCCTGCTCAACAACGCTTGATCTCGACCACCGATACCAAGGGTGTTATCACCTATTGCAACGATGCCTTCGTCGAGATCAGTGGTTTCTCCCGCGAGGAGCTGATGCGCGCGCCGCACAACCTGGTGCGCCACCCGGATGTCCCGCCGGCCGTGTTCGCGCACATGTGGACCACGCTCAAGCAAGGCTTGCCATGGATGGGCATTGTCAAGAACCGCTGCAAAAGCGGCGACCATTACTGGGTCAACGCCTACGTCACCCCGGTGTTCGAAAACAACCAGGTGGTGGGCTTTGAATCTGTACGGGTCAAGCCGACGGCCGAACAGGTGCGTCGCGCCGAGGCCCTGTACCAGCGCATCAATCAGGGCCGGCCGGCGATCCCGCGTCGCGATAAGTGGCTGCCGGTGGTGCAGGACTGGCTGCCGTTCATTCTGGTCAGCCAGGTCGGCTTCCTGATCGGCAACTGGCTCGGTCACTCCTGGGGCTTTGCCCTGGCCGCAGCACTGTCGGTGCCACTGGGCCTGCTGGGCCTGAGCTGGCAGCAGCGCGGTCTCAAACGCCTGCTGCGTCTGGCCGAGCAATCGACGTCCGACCCGCTTATCGCGCAGATGTACACCGATAGCCGCGGCGTCCAGGCACGCCTGGAAATGGCCATGCTCAGCCAGGATGCGCGGATGAAAACCTGCCTGACCCGCCTGCAGGACACCGCCGAGCACCTTAACGAACAGGCCCGCCAGTCCGACTCACTAGCCCATCAAAGCTCCTCGGGCCTGGAACGCCAGCGTGTGGAGACCGAACAGGTCGCTGCCGCAGTCAACCAGATGGCGGCCACCACCCAGGAAGTGGCCAATCACGTGCAGCGCACCGCCGACGCCACCCAGGAAGCCAATCGCCTGACCGGCCGTGGCCGCGACATCGCAGGCGAAACCCGCGAAGCCATCCAGCGCCTGTCGGCAGCTGTCGGCGAAACCGGCCTGACCGTGACCCAACTGGCACGCGACAGCGATGAGATCGGTGGCGTGGTCGATGTGATCAAAGGCATCGCCGACCAGACCAACCTATTGGCCCTCAACGCTGCTATTGAAGCTGCGCGCGCGGGTGAAATGGGCCGCGGCTTTGCCGTGGTCGCCGACGAGGTTCGCCAGCTGGCGCAACGCACCAGCGAATCGACTGGCCAGATTCACGGCCTGATCGCCAAACTGCAGCAAACCGCCAGCAATGCGGTGCAGACCATGGAGGCTGGGCATCGCCAGGCCGAGGAAGGTGTGGCGCGAGTGATGGAGGCAGACCAGGCGCTGGTCGGTATCAGCGAAGCAGTGGCCAACATCACTGACATGGCGACTCAAATCGCTGCCGCTACCGAAGAGCAGACGGCGGTAGCCGATGAAATCAGCCGTAACATCAGCACGATTGCCGAGCTGGCTGACCAGACGTCCGAACAGGCGCAGCATTCGGCTTTGCTCAGTGAAGAGCTGACGCGTACAGCTACTACCCAGTACTCGTTGGTCGAGCGCTTCAACCGCTAAAAAAACGGCGCATCCGCCTGCGGATGCGCCGCTTCCTGCCTTACCAGTCCAGCGTCAGCCGGCTTTCGAAAAAGCGCTCTTCACCGTTCAGCGGATCCTTGAACCGCAATCGCTGCGCCAACAACTTCAATGGCTTGCTGTAGTCGTCCTGGTCCTCCACTACCTGTGGATAAAACGGATCGTTGCAGATGCTCGCACCCAGCGCCGTCATATGCACGCGTAGCTGGTGTGTTTTGCCGGTGATTGGCGACAACCCGTAACGCCACAGTTCGCCGTTCTTCTCCAGCACCTCGGCCAGGGTTTCGCTGTTGCTCTGCCCTTCGACTTCCTGCATGCGGAAGAACGGCTCGCCACTGACCATACGGCTCTTGTGCGTCAACGGAAACTCCAGCAGCGGCAAGGCCCGGGCAATAGCCTGGTAATGCTTGTCGATCTGGCGGTTGGGAAACAGCGATTGGTAGGCGGATCGACTTTCGGGATTAGCGGAAAACAACACCAGCCCGGCAGTGTGACGATCGATACGATGCAAAGGGACCAGGTTCGGGTTACCCAGCCGACGAATCAACCGACGCAACAACGTGTGTTCGACATACTCGCCTGTCGGCGTAACCGGCAGAAAGTGCGGTTTGTCCGCCACCACCAGGTGCTCGTCGACATGCAGGATCTGCTCTTCGAAGGGGATTGGCTTCTCGTTGGGCACTTCACGAAAATAGTGGATACGCAGCCCCTGCTTGTAGGCAAGCGCCGCCGTGATCGGCTCACCCTGGGCATCCAGCACGCGCCCACGGGCAATGCGGTCAAGCCACTGCTCACGTCCGATAGCCTTGAAATGCTCACTCAGGCAGTCAAGCACTGTCGCCCAATTACCAGGGGGCAAACAAACTGTACTGGCTTGATGCTGAGCCGGATCGAAAGGGGCAATGGCCATGGGAACGCTCGTGACAGATAGACCGCGCATTATCCCGCAAGCCTGGCGCCTCAGCCAGTCTGGCTTGCTGCAGCCTCAGTGAACTCCTTGAGCCAGCGCAACACGTCAACCGCCTCCCAGCGACCGGGATCATAGAGCGCATACAGCAAGCCCTGGTAACCGACCACATCCAGCGGCCGGTGATAGCCAGCACGCTGGAACAACGCTTCGATCTCGGCAAAGCAGGTGTTGAAGTGCAGCTTGGTGAACGGCGTCTTGCCCTCCAGTACCAGACCATCGAGGCGCAACTCGAGCACCGCCTCGCTCACCATGGCGGTGGGCATGCGATTGACGGTGTATTTCAGTTGTTCAACATTGACCATGGTTGGATCCTCGAGGCAAACGCCACCTCAATACTGTATTTATATACAGCATATTCAGACTTCTCACACACGTCAATCAGACAGCGCTCAGACCAGCCCGGGAAGATAACCGGTGCCCGTGCGGATGGTCAGCAATTGCCGACGCTCAGGGGTTGTGGAAAGGCCCAGATGCACCCATTGGTCGTACTCGAGAATCAGTTGGTCGAACATCAGCGAGCTGTCTGCCACGCGCTGCGCCAATGCTCTTGGCGTCACGCCAGACATATTGATGTCCACTGCCAATCCCTGAACATGAGCACTGGTGCGCGAACCACCGATCACCCGGTTCAGTTCAGCCGAGCGGTAGCCGCTACTGACCAGTATGGGTCGATCGAACAGTGAACGTACTTGTTCCAGAAAAGCGCACAGACGGCGGAGATTGGCGAGGGCATCGGCGTTGGGCGTGTTGTCGATACCCTGGCGCGCAGCGCTTTCCGATACGGTCATTTCAGCCAATGTGAAGTGTTCACTCAGGTACATGGTCCGCTCCTTGGAATGAGTTAAAACATCCAAGAATTGTCCACACTTCCAGCCTGCCGCGCACGACAGGAAATCTCTCCGACCTGGTGACTAGTTCAACGCAGAAATGCCACCACTTGATCGGCATCGAACGGCCAGTTCAACTCGGCGCCGCTATCACAGCGACGCAACACCGGAATCTTCAGGGCGTATTGCTCAACCCAGAGCTCGTTGTCGGCTATATCGACCAACTCAACCAGCAGACCATGCTCGACAAAAGGCATCAACAAGGCTTCGGCCACTTCACACAGGTGACAACCAAGGGTGCCGAACAGTTGGCATTCAGGAGGCATATACAGTTACCGACAGAAGGCAGGAAGGTCACTATTCTAGGACTGCTGTCTGTAGCAGTCGAGCCTGGACCTTCAATGCCCGAATCACCGTCCGGCTGCTGATTCAGATCAGCCCTCGAACAGCCGCTATCGTTCAGACTTGCTGGTTTTTTATCGCTTAAGCACATGGAGTGTTTCGTGTTTGCCAACCTGTTGATCATTCTGGCCTCGTCGCTGGTCGTCATTGCCTTCTTCAGACGCCTGAAGCTGCCCCCCGTGCTGGGCTATTTGTGTGTTGGCCTGTTTGTCGGGCCCACGGCCCTGAACTGGGTTAACGAAAGTGAAGAGTTGCCAGACCTGGCAGAAATGGGCGTGGTCTTTTTGCTGTTCTCCCTGGGACTCGAGTTTTCCCTTTCGAAAATGATCGCCCTGCGTAAGGTCGTGTTCGGCTTGGGCAGCCTCCAGGTAATCTGCTCGACAATCCTGCTCGCCGGCCTGCTGTTTCTTCTCGATATGCCGGCCAATGCAGCACTGTTACTGGGTGCCGGGTTGGCATTGTCGTCCACGGCAATTGTCAGCAAGGAACTGACTAGTCTGGGAGAAATTTTCAGCAGCCACGGGCAGAACGCCATCGGCGTGTTGCTGTTTCAGGATGTGGTGGCGGTATTGCTGCTGACCCTGGTCCCGGTGTTCGCCGGCGAAGGTGGCCAGGCCTGGTACTGGGCCTTGCCGTTGACCCTGGGCAAAACCGTCATTCTGTTCGTGGGCCTGCTGCTGGCCAGCCGCTGGCTATTGCCGCGCCTGTTCCATGAAGTGGCCAGCTCGCATTCAGCAGAGTTGTTCGTGCTGCTGGCACTGGTGATTGTGTTGCTCACGGCCTGGCTGACCCACCTGCTCGGCCTGTCGCCGGCGCTGGGCGCATTCCTGGCCGGCATGTTGCTGGGCGAGAGTAATTATCGCCATCAGATCGAAGCGGACATCCGCCCGTTCCGGGACATTCTCCTCGGGCTGTTCTTTGTCAGCATCGGCATGCTCATCGACCTGCAACTCTTTGCCACCCATGGCTTCGAGATCCTCGCCCTGACCCTCGGCCTGCTGGTGGTCAAAGGCTGCGTGGTCGCCGCACTGGTGCGGGTGCGCGGCAGCGATGCCGAAACGGCCTGGCGCAGCGGCTTGGCCCTCGCGCAAGGCGGCGAGTTCTGTTTTGCCCTGATGGCGCAGATGCAGCAGACCAACTTGCTGCCTGAGGCCCTTGGCAATCTGTTACTGGCCGCCACCTTCTGCTCGATGGTGGTCACACCGCTGCTGCTGCGAGCCGCGCCCAACATTGCCGCGCGCTTGCACCGCAAACCCAACGAAGAAGTGCATTTGGAGGCTATCGAAGCGCAAAGTGCGTCAATGCACGGTCACGTGCTGATCTGCGGCTACGGCCGGGTCGGGCAGTCGATCGGGCGCTTCCTGCGCCGGGAAAATATTCCGTTCATAGCCCTGGATGACGACCCTGTCAGGGTTCAGGAAGCGGCTGCAGGCGAAAGCTACGTGCACTATGGCGACTCACGTCGCGGCGAACTGCTCAGTGCCATCGGCCTTGAACGTGCGCGCCTGGTGGTGATCGCGGTGGACAAGACCGATATCGCCATGAGCGTGCTCAAAGCCGCACGCGAACGTCACGCCCAGGTGCAGATTCTGGTGCGCACCCGTGATGACAGCCAGCGTGAAGAGCTGCGCGGTGCCGGTGCGACTGCGGTTGTACCTGAGCTGCTGGAGTCGAGCCTGATGCTCGCCTCCCATGCCCTGGTCATGCTCGGGCTGCCGATGGACCAAGTGCAAGCGCGCATTGATGAAGTGCGCCAGACGCGCTACCGCATGCTCCAGGCCTTCTACCATGGCGCCCAGACCAGCCCGGTCGACAGCGAGGGCCAGCCCAAGGCGATGATGCACGCGGTCAATCTTGGCGCCGACGCCTACGCCTGTGGACGCCCGCTGACCGAGCTGGATCTTGAGCAGTTGGGTGTCGAAATACAGGCTGTACAGCGCAACGGCGAAGAACTGGCCGTCACCGCCGACACCTGCCTGCATGCCGGCGATGCGGTCTTGCTCAGCGGCCCCCTGCCCGCCCTCACGGCCTGTGAGGCACGGCTGGTGGCGGGACGATAGTCAATCCTGGCTGGTGGCGCCGATCTTGTGGATCGACAGGTCGGCGCCGTAGTACTCCTGCTCCTGGCTCAAGCGCAGGCCGAGCGAGACCTTTATCAGCCCATACACGGCAAAGCCGCCCAGCAATGCGACCAGCACCCCGGCCAGACTGCCGATCAACTGGCTGATCAGGCTGACGCCACCCAGGCCACCGAGTGCTGTCTGACCGAAAATCCCACAGGCGATGCCACCCCACACGCCACACAGACCGTGCAGCGGCCAGACACCCAGCACATCATCAATTTTCCAGGTGTTCTGCGCAGCAGTAAAACACCAGACAAACAGGGCCCCGGCAATCACTCCGGTCACCAATGCCCCGACCGGGTGCATCAGGTCGGAGCCGGCGCATACCGCCACCAGCCCGGCCAACGGACCGTTATGCAGAAAGCCCGGGTCGTTGCGTCCGACCAACAACGCCGCCATCGTGCCTCCGACCATGGCCATCAGCGAGTTGACCGCGACCAGCCCGCTGACCCCTTGCAGGGTCTGGGCACTCATGACATTGAAGCCGAACCAGCCGACGATCAGAATCCACGAGCCCAGGGCCAGAAAGGGTATGTTTGAAGGGGCGAACGCTACCAGCTTGCCGTCACGGTAGCGGCCATTGCGCGGGCCGAGCAGCAGCACCGCCGTCAAGGCCAGCCAACCGCCCATGGCGTGCACCACCACAGAGCCGGCGAAGTCATGGAAGCCAGCACCGAACTGCGCCTGCAACCAGGCCTGCAGGCCCAGATTGCCATTCCAGACAACGCCTTCGAAGAAGGGGTAGACGAAGGCAACAATCAGCGCCGTCGCGCACATCTGTGGCGCGAAACGGGCCCGCTCGGCAATGCCGCCGGAAATGATCGCCGGGATCGCCGCAGCAAAGGTCAGCAGGAAAAAAAACTTCACCAGACTGTATCCGTGCTCAGTGCTGAGCACCGTTGCTGGCTGCAGAAAACTCACGCCATAGGAAATCCAGTAGCCCACAAAAAAATACGCCAGGGTCGAGACAGCAAAATCGCTGAGAATCTTCGACAGGGCATTGACCTGGTTTTTGTGCCGCACGGTCCCTACTTCAAGGAAGGCGAACCCGGCGTGCATGGCCAGGACCATGACGGCGCCCAGCAGAATGAAGAGCGTGTTGGAACCGTGGACCAGAGTGTCCACTGCACTTTGCAGGTTTTCCATGAAGTCGGCAGGCCTTTCGAAAAAAGCACCAAGACAGCGCGGAGTAACTCCTTTTTGCACCAGCCTGGATCAATGCAACGCCACCTCTCTGGCCGATCCTGCTGATATCTGGAGTTTTTCCTTGGGTTTGTCGTGGATTGGGTTAAGGTTTATCAGACCGGCTGCCGCCTGCGCACGGAATTAACGCAGGCACCGGACCTGAGTGCACCTTGCAACAGCAAATCCTGTACCAGCGCTTTTCACTGAACCTTCGCCAGTGATCGCGACTCGAAATAGCCACACACCCTTAAGGAGAGCCCCATGACCAGCAAATCGGCAAAGACTGCTCAAGACATACTGATGGCTGACTTCCAGGCATTGGTTCGTGACACTGAAAAATTGCTGGAGCACACCGCTTCCCTGGCCGGCGATCAGGCCGACGAATTGCGTGGTCAGATCCACGACAGCCTGCTGCGCGCGCGCGAAACGCTGCAACTGACCCAGGACTCTGTCCGTGAACGCGGCGAGGCCGCCGTGAGCGCTACTGAAGAGTATGTACAGAGCAACCCCTGGCAATCGGTTGGCATCGCCGCCGGGGTCGGTTTTCTGATTGGCTTGCTGGCCAGTCGGCGCTGAGGTTGGCTATGGATAGCGAAGCGAACAGCACCAATACCGCGTCGAGCAAACGCTTGGGTGCTGCTGTACTAGGCCTGTTGCACGGTCATGTCGAATTGTTCGGCATTGAACTGCAGGAACAGAAAGCGCGCACCCTGAGCCTGCTGCTGTTTGCCGGTCTGGCCCTGGTGTTTGCCCTGCTCTTGCTAATCGCCCTCTCCGCATTGGTGCTGGTACTACTGTGGGACAGTTACCGCCTGGCCGGCGTCATCGGCTTGTGCGTGTTCTACGGCCTGGCGGCCTTGTTCTGTGCCTTGCGCCTGAAAGCCGCGGTGTACGATGAATCGTCCCCCTTCAGCTCGACCCTCGAAGAACTTGCCAAGGACCGGGAGCGCCTACTGCCATGAGCCTGCCTGAGCTACCGAAAACCACCAACCGGCGTGAGCTGCGCAAGGCACTGGTACGCCTGCGCCTGGAGATGCACCGCCAGGAAATCCGCCATGAGTCAGGCCAACTGCTCAATCCCCTGACCCGCCTGCGTGCCATGGGCGACAGCCTGCAAGGTGGGCTGGGCATCAAGCATGCGCCGTTGTGGGGAATCGGTGCGGTGGTGGTCCTGGGCTTTCTGACCGGCAAAGGTGCCAGGAGCGGTAGCCTGAGCAGGATGGTGCGCTTGGGCAGCAGCCTGATTCCGTTGCTCAAGTTGGTCATGCAGGGCGCAGCCAACAAGCGCTGAATCGTCGTCATGGCAGCTAGTTCAGGATCAACTGCACAACGCGCTTCGCGCTTGCGCTCAAAGTGACTTGCAGGTGTTACGCCGACACGGGAAGCTAAGCGCCTGCCCCTGTATCGGAGATTTGGCCTTGGACTGGCACACCCTGCTCACCCGTGAACGTCTTGGCAAGACCCTGCACAGCTCTGAAGAGCTGGGCCGCAGCCCTTTTCACAAAGATCACGACCGGATCATTTTCTCCGGTGCCTTCCGCCGCCTGGGACGCAAGACCCAGGTGCACCCGGTATCGAGCAACGATCACATCCACACCCGTCTGACCCATTCGCTGGAAGTCAGTTGCGTCGGCCGCTCGCTGGGCATGCGCGTCGGTGAAACCCTGCGCGACAAACTACCCCAATGGTGTGAACCGAGCGATCTGGGTATGGTCGTGCAATCGGCTTGCCTTGCCCACGACATTGGTAATCCACCCTTCGGCCATTCCGGCGAAGATGCTATCCGGCACTGGTTCCAGCAAGCCGCCGGACGCGGCTGGCTTGACGCCATGACCGATGCCGAACGTGCCGACTTTCTCAATTTCGAAGGCAACGCCCAGGGCTTTCGGGTGCTGACCCAACTGGAGTATCACCAATTCGACGGTGGGACCCGGCTGACCTACGCAACCCTCGGCACTTACCTGAAATATCCCTGGACCGCCCGCCATGCCGACGCGCTGGGCTACAAGAAACACAAGTTCGGTTGTTACCAGAGCGAGCTGCCACTGCTTGAGCAGATCGCCCGTAAACTCGGTCTGCCGCAGATTGAGGAACAACGCTGGGCCCGACACCCGCTGGTGTACCTGATGGAAGCTGCCGATGATATCTGCTACGCGCTGATCGACCTGGAAGACGGCCTGGAGATGGAGCTGCTGGACTACCCGGAAGTGGAGTCGCTATTGCTCAGCCTGGTGGGTGATGACCTGCCGGAAACCTATCGTCAACTGGGCCCTGGCGACTCACGCCGGCGCAAACTGGCCATTTTGCGTGGCAAGGCCATCGAACACCTGACCAACGCCGCTGCCCGCGCGTTTGTCGAACAGCAGGAGGCACTGCTGTCGGGGCAACTGCAGGGCGACCTGGTCGAACACATGCATGGCCCGGCCAAACGCTGTGTGTTGCAGGCCAAGGACATGGCACGCAAAAAAATCTTTCAGGACAAACGCAAGACGCTGCATGAAATCGGGGCTTATACCACCCTCGAGATTCTGCTCAACTCTTTCTGTGGCGCGGCCCTCGAACAACATGGCGGTCGCACCCCGTCATTCAAGAGCCGACGCATCCTTGACCTGCTCGGCAACAGCGCCCCCAATCCGTCGGCCCCCCTGCATACGTCGTTCCTGCGCATGATCGACTTCATTGCCGGGATGACCGACAGCTATGCCAGCGAAATGGCACGGGAAATGACCGGGCGCTCAAGTCCGGTTTAACACTATAACCTGCCGCCAGGTGTGTGAGCCGATAACATTCGCAGACCTGGCTACTTATTAATGCAGTACTCTGTAGGATAAATCCCGCACAATACAGCTCACATTAAATATTCCGATTAACTTGAAACATATAGATACTAGAACCTTTATTACTGCAATATTCAGAAATATCACCTGTAGTCCCTTCCTGTTTTTAGCGTCAGATATTTCCTATATAGCGCTTACCGGCCTTTGTGTTCGTGTGCGACTTGTTCTATCTGCGTTAAGGTGCCCGCTTAATCTCTGGCACCTTATGTGGAAAGCTCATCATGCATTCTGTATTCATCATCGACGATCACCCGGTCATCCGTCTGGCGGTGCGCATGCTTCTGGAAAATGAAGGCTACAACGTGGTCGGAGAATCGGATAATGGCGTGGACGCCATGCAAATGGTCCGAGAATGCCTACCGGACCTGATCATTCTGGACATCAGCATCCCCCGACTCGATGGTTTGGAAGTACTGTCGCGCTTTCATACCATGGCCATCCCGCTGAAAATCCTGGTACTCACTGCACAATCGCCCGCACTGTTTGCAGTTCGTTGCATGCACTCCGGCGCCGCCGGATATGTCTGCAAACAGGAAGACCTGAGTGAATTGCTCAGCGCCATAAAAGCGGTGTTATCGGGTTATAATTACTTCCCCAGCCAGGCAATCAACAACCTGCGCCCTCAAGGTGATGAGCCTTGTGAACTTGACCTGTTCAAGCAGGTTAATGATCGGGAATTGATGGTATTGCAACTTTTTGCCCAGGGAAGAAGTAACAAGGAAATTGCCCAAGGCATGTTTCTCAGCAACAAGACCGTTAGCACTTACAAGAAGCGCTTGATGCAGAAACTCAGAGCCAAGTCGCTGGTCGAACTCATTGAAATGGCCAAGCGCAATGCCCTGGTTTGAGTCAGGCCATGCCTAGGCGCATCCTATGTAGTTACCTGTACATCATTCTGGCCTGCCTGTGCCTGGTATCGACAGCCCATGCCGACCAGGTTCAAACCGGCCCCTACCGGTTGCTCAGCCGTGCGCAGCCGGTAAGCATGAACCTTGTGCTGAGCGCTACGCAACGGCATTGGATCGACAGCAAAGAGCAACTGGTGCTGGGTACCTCGGCCCCGGATTACCCGCCATTCGACATCACCACCAGCGGTCGTGACTACGAAGGCTTGACCGCTGATATTGCGGGAATCCTGGGTAACACTCTTGGCTTGCCGATTCAGGTGCAACGCTTTGCCAGCCGCCAGGAGGCTGTGCGGGCCCTGGCCCAGGGGCAGATTGACCTGCTCGGCAGTGCCAATGGTTTTGAAGCCGCGACACCTGGGGTGGCGCTTTCCAGCCCCTACGCGGTAGACCAACCGGTGCTGGTTACCCGCGAAAATGAAACCCGCCCCCTTGATACAAGCCTGACGGGCCTGCGCCTGAGCATGGTTTATCACTACCTTCCGCTAGCCGAAGTGCGAGCCAGCTACCCCAAGGCAAAAATCCAGACCTACCCGTCCTACCAGAATGCCCTCAATGCCGTCGCATTCGACGAGGCCGATGTCTTTCTCGGCGATACCATTTCTACCCATTATCTGATCAACCAGGGCCACTTGCAGAACATCAAGATGGCCAACTTTGGCAAGCATGAGCCGGTAGGCTTCAGCTTTGCCATACAGCAAAGCAACCTCACCCTGCTCACACTGATCAATGCCGCGCTCGATAACATCCCGAGCACTACCCGAGAGGATCTGTTCAAGCGCTGGAGTGCCGGCAGCGACGTACTGCTGACCGATCGCAAACTGCAACTCTCGCAACGCGAAGAACGCTGGCTGAGCGAGCACCCGGTAGTACGCGTGGTAGTTAACGAAACCGCCGCGCCCCTGACCTTTTTCGATAGCGCCGGTAACTTTCGCGGGATTGCCGCCGATCTGCTCGAGCTGATTCGCCTGCGTACCGGCCTGCGCTTTGAAGTACAACGCGCCAACGGCTTCAGCGAGATGATCGATCGCTTGAACCAGCATCAAGCCGATGTGATTGCCGCCATCAGTCACAGCAAGCACCGGGAAAATACCCTGGCGATCAGTCGCCCCTACCTGGAAAACTCCTACGTACTAATGACCCGTAAAGGCGCAGATCAACCGACCTCACTAGAACAACTGTCCCACCGGCGCGTCGCCCTGACCCGCAACAGTGCGCTGGTCGACAACCTGCGTGAACGCAAAACCGATATCCAGGTGGTGGAGACCGAAAGCACCGCTTACTCCACATCACTGCTTGTCAACGGTCACGTCGATGCCGCGATCGTTCCACTGATCGACGCCAATTTCAGTATGGCGAGTCAGCCCGGACTGGTCATTCGAGCCACGGCCGGCACCGAACCTGCAACCTTTTCGATGGCTACCGCCCGGCATGCTCAGGAACTGACATCGATTCTGGACAAAGCACTGTTGAGTATCGCGCCGGAAGAGCTGGGCATCATCAACAGCCGCTGGCGGGGCTACAGTGCCGACACTGACTCCTACTGGAACAAGTACCATCAGTTGGTCCTGCAAATGGTGCTGGGTACCAGCCTGCTGCTTTTGTTGTCATTGGCCTGGAATGCCTGGATGCGCCGCCAGATCAAGCAACGTGAGGCAGCTGAACGCGCGCTTGGCGATCAGCTCGAGTTCATGCGGACCCTGGTCAACGGCACGCCTCATCCGATTTATGTACGTGACCGCGAAGGGCTGCTGCAAAGCTGTAACGACAGTTACCTGGACGCCGTGCAGTTGCAACGTGATGAGGTACTCGACATGCGCATCGAGGATGGTGCACTTGGCGACAGCTGCTACGCCAGCCAGATCCAGGCCGACTACCAGCAAGTGATGCGCGAGGGCATACCCTTGATCGTTGACCGCCCACTCCTGCTCAACGACCGGGCAATAACCATCTACCACTGGATCTTGCCCTACCGCGACTCGCTCGGTGAAGTCCAGGGCATCATCGGCGGCTGGATCGATATCAGCGAGCGTCGCCAATTGATCCAGGACCTGAGCCAGGCCAAGCAGCAGGCCGATGACGCCAATCGGGCCAAAAGTACCTTTCTGGCTACCATCAGCCATGAGATCCGTACCCCGATGAACGCCATCCTCGGCATGCTCGAATTGACGCTGAAAAAAGCCCAGAAAGGCCAACTGGACCGGCCGGCAGTGGAAGTTGCCTACCATTCGGCCAAGGACCTGCTGGCGTTGATCGGCGACATTCTCGACATCGCCCGTATCGAATCCGGACACCTGTCCCTGGCGCCAGAACAGGTTAATCTCACTGAGTTGGTAGAGTCTGTCAGACGGGTGTTCGATGGACTGGCCCGGCAGAAAAATCTATGCCTGAGCGTTCGCATTGCTCCCGACGCTCACGTCGACGCTCGACTCGACCCACTGCGTTTCAAGCAAGTGCTTTCGAATATAGTGAGCAACGCGATCAAATTCACCGAACGGGGGCAGATCATCATCGACTTATCGCTGGAGCCGGGCCCCGAACCGGACCAGGCCTTGCTTGAACTGAGCGTACAAGACAGCGGTATCGGTATTCGTGAGCAAGACCAGCAACGCCTGTTCCTGCCGTTCGCCCAGGCTAACCCCGACAGCAAGCTGGCGCGCAGCGGCACGGGTCTGGGCCTGGCGATCAGCCGCGACCTGTGCCAGCTGATGGGGGGTAGCCTGACGTTGCATAGCGTGTTTGGTCTGGGCACCCGCGTCCACATCAGTATGCCGTTGACACTCATGACCAGCGACGCCAGATTGCCTGCACCACCACCCGAACCCAGCGTAGCCATCACCGCGTTGAAAGTACTGGTCGTCGATGACCATCCCGCCAATCTGTTACTGATGGCCCAGCAACTGCACTACCTGGGGTTGACGCACCGCAGTGCCGACAATGGCCTGGAAGGCCTGGAGCTTTGGCGGCGAGAGCGATTCGATGTGCTGATTCTTGACTGCAACATGCCAGGCATCAATGGCTATCAATTCGCCCAGGCTGTACGCGCTGAAGAACGCACACGGCAATGGCCACGCAGCACCATCCTCGGCTACACCGCCAATGCCCAGCCAGAGGTCCGTGAACAATGCCAGCAAGCCGGCATGGATGATTGCCTGCTCAAGCCGATCAGCCTTAATACACTCAGTCAGCGCCTTGCCCGCCTACAACCACTGCCTGAACGTACCTTGTGCGCCACTTCAGCCTTGTTCGACCTGCAGGGCCTGGAGCCGGTGGTGGGTAGCAACACCGCCGACTTGCACGCATTGCTGGAACAACTTCAGCGCAGCTTCAGCCGCGACCGACTGAATTTGGAGGCGCTTGATCCGAACCTCCAATCCGCACAATTGAAGGACGAGGCCCATCGAATTCTTGGCGCCGCACGGATCATTCAGGCCAGTGCCCTGATCGATGCCTGCGAACAGCTCGAGTCAGGCTGCCAGGCCAACGCACCGGCACCCACACTCGAATTTCAGCAGCAGCAGGTGTCGGCGGCAATGGCCGCAGTGGAGCAGGCGCTGGAACGACACTTGCACCACGGTGGCTCAAGCGCTGCAGCAGCACAGGCAGGCTGAAAACAAAACGGCGGCCACTGGGGCCGCCGTTTGTTCAGGCATCAGGCAACCGGATTGATCGGGTTTTCCGGATACCAGGCGTCCAGCAGCGGGCTGACTTCGATCTTGGTCAGCTCGTTGCGGCCTTTGAGCCAGCTTTCAACGGCAGCGCGTTGCTCTTCAGTGACCGAGCCGCGATCTGCCTTGCAAACCAGACCGAAGTCGTCGCCGCCAACATAGTCCAGACCATTGGCATCCATGGCGTCTGCCAGGAATGCATCGAGGAAGGCATCAACGGCTTCGTCGGTCAGGTCTTCCTTGAACTCCAGGTTCAGTTCAAAACCCAGCTCCTGGAATTCATCCACGCAGAGTTTTTTGCGCAGACGGCGGGAACGGTTAGTGGCCATGAAACAATCCTCTTGAGTAATAACGCGGCGCACTTTACCAGTTTCGCCGCGAGGTTGCCGGAATAAAAGCCGACAAGCCACCTTGTCACACTGCCCCACCGCCCCGCGCCTTGGGGCATAATGCGCGCTATATTTTTCACATCGGGGCCTTCACCTTTTCTCGCTCCGTTTTTTTCACCCCTCGCTTGCAGGGTTTTATTGCACATGATCAGATCTCTACGTCCTCTTCTGCTTGCCGGCCTGCTCCTGCCCGTTGCCCTTCCTTCCCAGGCTGCGGCCGTCAACACCACGCTGCCGGCCAAAGTCCAGCAAGCGCTGAAAACCAACAAATTGCAGGACTCCGCTCTGTCCCTGGTGATGCTGCCGCTCAACGGCCCGGGAACGCCAACCGTGTTCAACGCCGATGTCTCGGTCAACCCGGCCTCGACCATGAAGCTGGTCACCACCTATGCAGCATTGGAGCTGCTCGGCCCAACACATCAATGGAAGACCGAGTTCTACAGCGACGGCCCGCTGCGCAACGGCGTTCTGCAGGGCAACCTGTACCTCAAGGGCGGCGGTGATCCCAAGCTGAACATGGAGAAACTCTGGCTGCTGATGCGCGATCTGCGCGCCAACGGCGTGCAAACCATCAGCGGCGACCTGGTGCTCGACCGCAGCCATTTCGTCCAGCCGGTACTTCCACAGTTCAATGATGACGGTGGCGATGAAAACAAACCTTTCCTGGTCAAGCCCGATTCCTTGTTGATCAACCTCAAAGCCCTGCGCTTTGTAGCCCGCAACGATGGCGGCAAAGTGCTGGTGTCGGTCGAGCCACCGATTGCCAACATCCGTATCGACAACCAGGTCAAAGCGGTCAACAGCAAGCAATGCACAGGCGATGTCCGTTACAACCCGGTAACCCAGGCCGACGGCGTCACCGTCGTGGTCAGTGGTCAGCTGGGTGATGGCTGCAACTCGCAGACCTACCTGTCGCTGCTCGACCACCCGACCTACGCGGCGGGTGCGGTACGGGCTATCTGGAACGAGCTGGGTGGTACCATCCAGGGCCGCGACCGCATCGACAACGTACCGAAAAGCGCCCGCCTGCTGGCGCGCGCCTTCTCGCCCGACCTGGTCGAGATCATTCGCGATATCAACAAATACAGTAACAACACCATGGCCCAGCAGCTGTTCCTGAGCCTGGGCGCACAGTTCCGCACCGACGCCGACGGCGACGACGCCCGCGCGGCGCAACGTGTGGTACGCCAATGGCTGGCGAAAAAGGGCATCACCGCACCACACCTGATCATGGAGAACGGCTCGGGACTGTCCCGCGCCGAACGGGTCAGCACCCGGGAAATGGCGGCCTTGCTGCAAGCTGCGTGGAAAAGCCCCTATGCCGCCGAGTTCATCAGCTCCATGCCGCTGGTAGGGATGGATGGCACCATGCGCAAGCGCCTCAAGCGCACCGCGATGACCGGTGAAGCGCACATCAAGACCGGCACCCTGAACACTGTACGCGCCATTGCCGGCTTCAGCCGCGACAGCAACGGCAATACCTGGGCGGTAGCGGCGATCCTCAACGACCCGAAACCCTGGGGTGCCTCAGCCGTGCTCGACCAGGTGCTGCTCGACCTGTATCGCCAGCCGAAACTGGTCAACAGCACCGCCTCCGTAGCACCTTGAGCATTCAGGGCAGTTCTGCCTCAACCCGGTCGCGGCCAGCCTGTTTGGCCGCATAGACACCGGAATCGGCACGCAGCAACAAGGCATCGGCGCCCTCCCCTGGGCGCCAGCCCGCCACACCAAAGCTTGCCGTGACCTGCCCGACGCCGTCGACCGGCGCACTGCGCACCCCCTGCCACAACTCCATGGCCAGCGAGTGCGCCTGCTCGGCGCTGCTGCCGGGGCACAAGACCATGAACTCCTCCCCACCCAGGCGGCAGAACACATCGGTGCGGCGCAGGCGGTGACTGATGCGCTGACACAGATTACGCAAAACATGGTCCCCCACGGCATGCCCGAACTGGTCGTTGATGCGCTTGAAATGGTCGATATCCAGCATGATGACTGCCAGGTCCTGCTGGTCACGCTGGGCGCGCTCCAGCTCGGTCTTCAAGCGCTCCTGGAAATAGCGCCGGTTGTGGATACCTGTCAGTGAATCGGTCACCGACAAGGCGCGCAGCTCTTCTTCTACCCGTTTCAAATCAGAGATATCGGTCAGATAGCCGTGCCATAGCGTGCTGCCATCCGCTTCCGGTTCAGGGGTCGCCTCGCCCCGCACCCAGCGCTGGCCTGCCAGGGGCAACAGCACCCGGTACTCTTCACGCCAGGGGGTCAACTCATCGGCTGAGCTGCGAATCGAGGTGCGTACGCGCAGCAGATCGTCCGGATGAATGCGCTCAAACACCGCCGTTGCATCCTGGCGCAACAACTCCGGTTCGATCTCGTAGATATCTCGCAGGCCTTCACTGGCATAAGTGAAACAGGAACTGCCATCCGCGCGCAGGCGAAACTGATAGATGCCACCCGGCACCTCGGCACTGAGCTTGTCCAATAAACGGTCACGAGCTGCCAGGGCGTCATGCACGCGCTTGCGTTCGGTGACATCAATACAGATCGCCAGGTGACCGACCCACAGCCCCTGCTCGTCGAGCACCGCAGTAACCAACATGTTGGCCAGTAAATGGCTGCCATCCTTGCGCTGTAGCGTCCACTCTCCCGCCTCGTTGCCTCCCTCCTGGACCGTTTGCGCGAACATGGCCTGGGCCGGGGTGACTTCGCGGCCATAGCGCAGGCTCAAATCCCTGGCCCGCTGGTGCAACTCTTGAGGTGAGACCAATGCTTCAAGGGTCAGGCTCCCTACCGCTTCGGCACTGCTGTAACCGAGCATGCGTTCGGCACCGGCATTGAATGTACTGATCACCCCACGCAGGCTGGTGGCGACAATCGCGACCTGGGTGGCGGCATTGAGCACGCTGCGCAATTGATTGTGGGTATCGCGCAGGGATTGTTCACTGATGCGCAGTTCGCCGGTGCGTTGCTCGACCAGGGTCAAGGCACGCTGGCGCTGGCTGAACAGACTGAACAGCAAGGCACTGAGCAGTACGCTGAGCAGCCCGCCGAGAAACAGCACGGCAGTGACCGCCGAAGAGCGGTTGGCTTGCATGAAGGCCAGGCTTGGGCGGATATCGAGCTGATAGTCATGGTCAGCCAGGTGCAATAGATGACTGGCAGCCAGCGGTGAAGAGGTGCCCTGATTGTCCGATTGGAACAGCACCTCATGCTGGCCGTCCGGCCCGCTCAGGTCGCGGATGCGCACCACCAGATTGTCCTGGACGGCAGTGGGCAACCCCTCGGCCATCAACTGACGCATGCTGATTACCGCCATCACATAACCCCGCGGTTCAGGGCCGGAATCATGCGGTGCGAACACAGGCGCGACCATGAGCACACCGCGGGCATACGCAGGGTCCACATCGGTAAGGTTGAGCGGCGCAGAGACGGCCATGCTGCCAGGCTTGGAGGCGCGCTGCAGGGTATCCTGACGCAGCGGCTGGGAAAGCAGGTCGAGGCCCAGTGGCTGGCGCTGCTGGCTCAATGCCTGGGTAAAGAGCACCGGGTAGTACAGCGAACGCGCAGGTGATACGCGCAAACTGCCGTCATCGGTCAATTGCTGGATTTGGTAGGGGCGGCCAAGGATCTGACTGGCGCGCTGCTCGAAGGCATGGCGTGCCGACCCCGGCACCTGCGGCGCCCAGGAATAGGCCTGGGTACGGTGCAACAAGGGCCACGCATAACCGTTGAATTCTTCGAGGGTGATTTCAGTGGCAAAGACAAAGAAACGACGCAGCCCATCCAGGCGCTGCACCTGATCCTCGAAGCGTTCTTCGATACGACTGTAACGCTCACTCGCCAGCAATTCGAAGCGTTGGCGCAACTGTTGCTGGTACAACTCGTAGGTTGCCAGCGCCAGCAAAGCAGTCAACAGCCCGCCGGCCACCAGTGCCACAAGGGCAACCAGCCAGGCGGACACTTCTTCGCTGACAAAGCCGAGCATCTTTGGACGAACGCCATGCATCGACATAGTAAATAACACTCATAACGCCAGCATGCAGCGTTTCCCAGGCCTTCCATCAGTTATAGCTATTAGCCACTAATGAAGCAATCCACGGCCTGGGAGAAGATCGCACTCAGCGCGCTTGAATGCGCCACGCCCGGTGAATCTTGGTGTTGCGGGCAAAGTCCGGATCCAGGGTCTGAGCGGTGATTTCCTCGACCAGGTAACGCTCACCCAGGTGCTCATCGAGCTGGAACTTGCGGAAGTTGTTGGAAAAATACAGCACGCCACCTGGTGCCAGGCGCGCTACCGCCAGGTCGAGCAACTGCACATGGTCACGCTGGACATCAAACACGCCTTCCATGCGCTTGGAGTTGGAGAAAGTCGGCGGGTCGATGAAGATCAGATCGAACTCATCACGGCAGGCTTGCAGCCAGGCCATGACATCGCCCTGCTCCAGGCGGTTCTTGTCGGAGAAGCCGTTGAGCGACAGGTTGCGCCGCGCCCAGTCCAGATAGGTACGGGACAAGTCAACGCTGGTGGTGCTGCGCGCGCCGCCCTTGGCCGCGTGAACACTGGCCGTCGCGGTGTAGCAGAACAGGTTGAGGAAGCGCTTGCCCGCCGCTTCGCGCTGGATGCGCATGCGCATTGGCCGATGGTCGAGGAACAGACCGGTGTCCAGGTAGTCGGTCAGGTTGACCAGCAACTTGACGCCACCTTCGCTGACCTCCAGGAACTGGCCCTGAGTGCTCTGGCGCTCGTACTGGCGGGTGCCGCTCTGACGTTCGCGACGCTTGACCACCACACGGCTCTGGTCGATGCCAAGTGCCTGGGGAATTGCGGCCAGGGCATCAAACAGACGGGCCTGGGCCTTCTCCGGGTCGATCGAACGCGGTGCGGCGTATTCTTGGACGTGTACCCAGTCCTGGTACAAGTCGATAGCCAGAGCGTACTCAGGCATGTCGGCGTCATACAGACGGTAGCAACTGACCTGTTCGCGCTTGGCCCACTTGCCCAGCTGTTTGAGATTCTTCTGCAGGCGATTGGCGAACATCTGCCCGCCTTCGCTCAGGCGCGCCGGCTCGCTGGCAACGGCTGCCGGTGAACGCTGCTCTTCATTGCCCTGGGCATCACGATCAGGTTGACGGCGCTCGCCGGTAACGAACTGGTCAGGCTGAACCTTGATCAGCAGCAGTTTGCACGGCAATGCACCGTTCCAGAACGCGTACTGTTTGTGGCTGCGAATGCCCATGCGCTTGCCCAGGTCCGGGGCGCCGGTGAACACCGCCGCTTCCCAGTTCAGGCAGGATTGACGCAGGCGCTCACCGAGGTTCTGGTAGAGGTACAGCAGGCTGGCTTCGTCACCCAGGCGCTCGCCGTAGGGTGGGTTGCAGATGACCAGGCCTTTCTGGTTCTGGTCCGGGCGCGGCTCGAAACTGCCGACCTCGCCCTGGTAGATCTTCACCCAGTCGCTCAGACCTGCACGTTCGACGTTGTTGCGACCCGGCTGGATCAGCCGCGGATCGGCTTCATAGCCACGAATCCACAGCGGCGGACGCGCCAGGCCGGCCTGTGCCCGCGCCTGCGCTTCGTCGTGCAGCTTGCGCCACAGCGCCGGCACATGACCGAGCCAGGCGCTGAAACCCCAGCGTTCACGCTTAAGGTTAGGGGCGATGTCGGCGGCAATCATCGCCGCTTCCACCAGGAACGTACCGACACCACACATCGGGTCAGCCAACGCCCCGCCCTCGGCGGCAATGCGCGGCCAGCCGGCACGAATCAGCACGGCGGCGGCGAGGTTTTCCTTGAGCGGTGCAGCCCCCTGCTGCAGGCGGTAGCCGCGCTGGTGCAGGCTGTGACCGGAGAGGTCCAGGGACAGGATCGCTTCACCACGATCCAGACGCAGGTGTACACGCAGGTCCGGGTTGAGCTTGTCGACCGACGGACGCTCGCCATCGCGGGTGCGCAACTTATCGACGATGGCGTCCTTGACCTTCAGGGCGCCGAAATGGGTGTTGTCGATACCCGAGCCATGGCCGCTGAACTCCACGGCCAGCGAACCACTGGCTTCCAGGTGATCCTGCCATTCAACGTCGTGCACACCATCGTAGAGGTCGTCGGCGTTCTTCATGTTGAAGCGCTTGAGCACCAGCAGCACGCGGTTGCCCAAGCGTGACCAGAGGCACAAGCGGTAGGCGGTTTCCATGTCGGCCGAGCCGCGGATGGCCGAGGTGTGTTCACGCACCTCTTCAAGGCCCAGGCCGCGAGCCTCTTCGGCGAGCAGGCCTTCAAGACCTTTAGGGCAGGTTAGGTAGAGTTCGAAACGGTCCGACATGAGGTATCCAGTGCCTTGAGCAATAAGTGGAGGGCAAGCGCATCGCCCATCCGATGTTTAATCGAACGCCTTTCCATCGAGCGTTCGAATGGCACCGTGAGGAGTGCCGGGCCACCCGGGCAATCATGCCTTTCGCCGGGGCAGAAAGACCTTTGATCGCTGGGCAGAATGAAAATTTCACGACCTACAGGGGGAAAATAGACCCTTCGTCGTATTGACAGCCTTGTTACAAATTATCACCTGGCAGTGGCCAAGTGACTTCAATTCTTATCAAACCCTGATCATAGCGGGCTTTGCATCGGATCCAGGTCTGACGCATTTATTTACTTATCCTTTGACCCTATGAAACGTTACGTCCTTATGACAAAACGATCATTCACACTGTGTCGCGCATTGGTTAGAACTCATCTCAGGTTGTCACCGCAATGGGGCAACACTTTCGCTCGCGACGCCGGCAGCGAGCGCAAACCGGCAGAACGATTCTGCCCGACCTCCTAGAGGTCGACGGGACATTACAGTCAACAAGTGAGGGCAACACCCTATGAGAAGACTTAAGCGTGATCCGTTGGAACGAGCATTTTCACGTGGCTACCAATATGGGGTCACCGGCAAATCCCGCGAGCTTTGCCCCTTTACTCTACCGTCTGTACGCCAGGCATGGATCAATGGCTGGCGCGAAGGACGCGGCGACAACTGGGACGGTATGACCGGCACTGCGGGTATTCATAGACTCAACGAACTTCACGCCGTTGGCTGAACGAGGAACTGAATTCCTTTACCATGCGCGCCCCATCCGGGCGGCGGGCTAAGGCCCAGGGGCCCCTTCAAGGGGCCCTTTTTATGTCTGTGATTCAGCGCGGCAGCGCGGCAATGGCATCCACGGCTTCGCGAATCAGCGCAGGCCCCTTGTAGATGAACCCCGAATAGATCTGCACCAGGCTGGCACCGGCGGCAATTTTCTGCGCCGCATGCTTGCCCTCGGTAATCCCGCCCGCAGCGATGATCGGCAATTTGCCGCCCAGCTCTGCCGCCAGCACCCTGACGATATGCGTGCTCTTTTCCAGTACCGGCGCGCCCGACAGACCACCCGCCTCGTCGCCATACGGCAGGCCTTCAACACCCTCGCGACCCAGCGTGGTGTTGGTGGCAATCACCGCATCCATTCCGGACTCGATCAGCGCCGCAGCCACCTGGGCAGTCTCTTCATCGCTCATGTCCGGGGCAATCTTGATGGCCAGTGGAACTCGCTTGCCGCGCTCACCCGCCAACTGCTCACGGCGCACCGCCAGGGCATCGAGCAACTGCTTGAGCGAGTCACCGAACTGCAGGCTACGCAGGCCCGGGGTATTGGGGGAGCTGACGTTGACGGTGATATAGCTGGCGTGGTCGTAGACCTTGTCCAGGCAGATCAGGTAGTCGTCCACCGCGCGCTCGACCGGGGTGTCGAAATTCTTGCCGATGTTGATCCCCAGGACGCCGCGGTACTTCGCTGCCTGCACCCGGCTCAGCAGATTATCAACGCCGAGGTTGTTGAAGCCCATGCGGTTGATGATCGCCTCGGCTTGCGGCAGACGGAACAGCCGCGGCTTGGGATTGCCCGGCTGAGGACGCGGCGTGACCGTGCCGATTTCGACAAAGCCGAAACCCAGCTGAGCGAAGCCATCGATCGCGGCGCCGTTTTTGTCCAGACCTGCCGCCAGGCCTACCGGGTTGGAGAACTGCAGCCCCATGACCGTCACCGGCAAGGAGGCCGGGGCCTTGGTCAGCAGACCGTTCAGGCCCAGGCGGCCACCGGCGCCGATCAGGTCCAGGGACAGGTCATGGGAGGTCTCCGGGGAGAGCTTGAACAGCAGCTGGCGGGCCAGGGTATACATGGGCGGGCTTAGCTCGACGTGAGTGAGGAGGCGATTATATAGAGGGCATCGTCCGGGGGACAGCGCCGCCTTGGCATATGCGTTGCTTTGTTGACCTCACCTACCGGCCACGCAGGTGGCACGGCCTGACCTTCGATACAGGCGCGAACTGTGAATAACGACGTCCCCTCTTCTCCCCTAGCCTGGATCAACGGCAGCGACGCGCCGGAAAAGCACAGCCTGGATATCGGCTTCATGGCCCTGAGCGACTGCGCCTCGGTAGTGGTTGCCGCTACCCAGGGCTTTGCCCAACCCTACGGCCTGAGCCTGAACCTCAAACGTCAGAGCTCCTGGGCCGGACTACGCGACAAGCTGGTCAGCGGCGAGCTGGACGCCGCCCATAGCCTGTATGGGCTGATCTATGCCGTGCACCTGGGGATTGGCGGCACCAGCGCTACCGCCATGGCGGTACTGATGGGGCTCAACCAGAACGCCCAAGGCATCAATCTGTCACCAGCGCTACAGCGTCAAGGCGTGACCCGTCCCGAGGCGCTGCAACGTTTCGTGCACCAAAGCAGAACAAAACTCACCTTCGCCCAGACCTTTCCCACAGGTACTCACGCCATGTGGCTGTATTACTGGCTCGCAAGCCAAGGCATCCATCCCCTGGATGACGTCAACAGCATCGTCGTACCACCCGCACAAATGCTGGCTCACCTACAGGCCGGGCGCATCGACGGCTTCTGTGTCGGCGAACCCTGGTCGGCTGATGCCGTCGAGCAGGGCCAGGGTTTTACCCTGGCCACCAGCCAGTCGATCTGGCCCGATCACCCCGAGAAGGTCCTGGGCTGCACGCGCGCCTTTGTCGAGCAGTACCCCAATACGGCCAGGGCGCTGGTCAAAGCTATTCTGGCAGCCAGCCGGTTTATCGAGCAGAGCCCGGAAAACCGTCGCAGTACCGCGCAGTTGCTCAGCGGCAAGGCCTACCTGGATGCCCCCTTGAACAGCATCGAGCCACGCCTGCTCGGCGATTACCACGACGGCCTTGGCAATCACTGGCACGACCCACATGCGCTGCGTCTGCACGACGATGGCCGGGCCAATCTGCCCTATCTGTCCGACGGCATGTGGTTCATGACGCAATTTCGCCGCTGGGGCCTGCTGCGTGAAGATCCCGACTACCTCGCCGTAGCGCGCCAGGTTCAACAACTGGCGCTGTACCGCGACGCCGCCAGCGCCATCGGCGTACCGTGCAGTGAACAGAACATGCGCCGCAGCCAGCTGAATGATGGCACTTACTGGGATGGTAGCGACCCGGCCGGCTATGCCCGCAGCTTTGCGCTGCACGCGCGGGCCGAAACGCCTGCCGCCCGCGCCCGCCGCTGACAAGGGGACGCCAGCATGCTGCGAATCCTGCTGATTGACGATACCGAGAAAAAGGTCGGGCGCCTCAAGGCCGCACTGGTTGAAGCCGGCTTCGAGGTCATCGAAGAGTCCGGGCTGACCATCGACCTGCCGGCACGCGTCGAAACGGTGCACCCGGATGTCGTATTGATCGATACCGAGTCACCCGGCCGTGATGTCATGGAACAGGTGGTCCTGGTCAGTCGCGACCGCCCACGTCCTATCGTGATGTTTACCGACGAGCACGACCCCAACGTTATGCGCCAGGCGATCCAGGCCGGTGTCAGCGCCTACATCGTCGAAGGCATTCATGCCGCACGACTGCAACCGATCCTCGACGTAGCCATGGCCCGTTTCGAGAGCGACCAGGCGCTCAAGGCTCAGTTGCAGGCCCGCGATCAACAGCTGGCGGAACGCAAGCGCATCGAACTGGCCAAGGGCCTGTTGATGAAAATGAAGGACTGCAACGAAGAGCAGGCCTACACCCTGATGCGCCGCCAGGCCATGAGCAAGCAACAGAAGCTGATCCAGGTGGCCGAGCAGATCATCGCCATGAGCGACCTGCTCGGCTGATGACAGTCTGGCCCGGCTTTTGCTAATTCCATTGAACAGGTAGCCAACGGCGGTTGCCCCTTTCACGACAAAGACGTCGCATCCCCCTCGCAGCTGCGGGCCGGGAGGCGGCGTCTTTTTCGTTTCTGCCCCTTGAGGGCGCGACCTGCAGTGCAATATTCAACGAGGTGTTCGATGAGTACGAGTTTCTGGAAGTCCGGGCATATCCCCACACTGTTCGCCGCCTTTCTGTATTTCGACCTGAGCTTCATGGTCTGGTATCTGCTCGGCCCCATGGCGGTGCAGATTGCCACCGACTTGCAACTGACCACGCAGCAGCGTGGCCTGATGGTCGCCACACCGATCCTGGCCGGCGCCATCCTGCGCTTCGTCATGGGCCTGCTGGTGGATCGCCTGTCGCCGAAAACCGCCGGACTGATTGGGCAGGTAATCGTCATCATCGCTCTGTTCTGCGCCTGGAACCTGGGCATTCACAGCTATGAACAGGCCTTGCTGCTAGGTGTGTTTCTCGGCGTCGCGGGTGCCTCTTTTGCCGTCTCCCTGCCGCTGGCATCACAGTGGTACCCGGCCCAGCACCAAGGCAAGGCCATGGGCATTGCCGGCGCTGGCAACTCCGGCACAGTGTTCGCCGCGTTGCTGGCGCCGGTGCTGGCCGCCAGTTTTGGCTGGAACAATGTCTTCGGCTTTGCCGTGATTCCCCTGGTGCTGACCCTGGCGCTGTTCGCCCTGCTGGCGCGCAATGCCCCGCAACGGCCTAAACCCAAGGCCATGAGCGATTACCTCAAGGCCCTGGGTGACCGCGACAGCTGGTGGTTCATGTTCTTCTACAGCGTCACCTTCGGCGGTTTCATCGGCCTGGCCAGCGCCCTGCCCGGCTACTTCAACGACCAGTACGGCCTGAGTCCGGTTACTGCCGGCTACTACACCGCTGCTTGCGTATTCGCCGGCAGTCTGATGCGCCCATTGGGCGGCGCCCTGGCCGATCGCTTCGGTGGTATCCGTACCTTGCTGGCGATGTACACCGTGGCTGCCATCTGCATCGCCGCAGTCGGTTTCAATCTGCCCAGTTCGGTGGCAGCGCTGGCCTTGTTCGTCAGCGCCATGCTCGGTCTTGGCGCAGGTAATGGCGCGGTGTTCCAGCTGGTACCGCAACGCTTTCGCCAGGAAATCGGCGTAATGACCGGCCTGATCGGCATGGCCGGAGGTATCGGTGGTTTCCTTCTGGCCGCAGGCCTGGGTGCGATCAAACAGCACAGTGGCGACTACCAGTTGGGCCTGTGGTTGTTTGCCAGCCTCGGTGTACTGGCCTGGTTCGGCCTGCACGGGGTCAAGCAACGCTGGCGCACCACCTGGGGCTCCGCGGCTGTGACTGCGGCGCGGGTCTGAGGCAGCACAATGAGCCTGCAACTGAGCTTTGCCCAAGCCAGCGCCACCGGGCCTCGCGAGGAGAACCAGGATGCCTTGCGCCTGGTCACGCCCAACCCGGAACTGGCCGCCAGCAAAGGCTACCTGTTCGCCCTCGCCGACGGCGTCAGCCAGTGCGCCGATGGAGGCCTGGCGGCACGCACGAGCTTGCAGGCGCTGGCCCTGGACTACTACGCCACGCCGCCGACCTGGGGCGTGGCGCAGGCGCTGGACCGTCTGTTGCTGGCGCAGAACCGCTGGTTACGTGCCAACGGCGGTGGCCAACCGTTGCTGACTACCCTCAGCGCGCTGGTACTGCGTGGTCGGCGCTTCACCCTGGCCCATGTTGGCGACTGCCGGATCTATCGCTGGGCCGCCGGGCAACTGCAACGCATCAGCGAAGACCACGTCTGGGACCAGCCGGGCATGCAACACGTCTTGAAGCGCGCGCTCGGCCTTGATCAGCATCTGCAGGTCGACTACCTGGAAGGCGAACTGCAGGCCGGTGAGTGCTTCGTGCTTCTCAGCGATGGCGTTTGGTCCAGCCTCAGCGAATCGCAGATCAGGGCCGTATTACGCGAGCAAATCGACTTGCAGGATGCCGCCCAGACCCTGGTCAGCTCGGCCCATCTCAGTGGCAGCCAGGACAATGCCAGTGCCTTGCTGGTGCGGGTCGAACAGCTGGGCGCGAGCAATCTTGGCGACTCGCTGGCGCAACTGCAGCAGTGGCCGCTGCCGCTCGCTTTGCGCCAAGGACAATCGATCGAAGGCTGGACGGTTGCGCAGCAGCTCGGCCAGAGCCGTCAATCACTGCTCTACCGTGTTCACGACAACCAGCAACAACCCTGGCTGCTGAAAACCCTGCCCGTGCAACGCAAGGACGAACCTGGCGCGCTGCAAAGCCTGCTCCTCGAAGAATGGTTCCTGCGACGTGTGGCCGGGCGTTACTTCCCCGAAGTGCATCCCGCCAGCCAACGCCAGCACTTGTACTACGTGATGCGCGAATACCCTGGCCGGACTCTGGCGCAGCTGTTCGCCGACACCGGTCCACTGCCGCTGGCACAGTGGCAAGCGCTTGCTCAGCAACTATTGCAGGCCGTAGGCCTTTTACACCGGCGCAACATCCTGCACCGCGACATCAAACCGGAAAACCTGCACCTGGGCGATGACGGCCAATTACGGATGCTGGATTTTGGCCTGGCGTTCTGTCCCGGGCTTTCCGAGGACCGCGCCCATGAGTTGCCAGGCACCCCGTCATTCATAGCCCCGGAAGCGTTCGACGGCGCGTCGCCCGGTGCCCAACAGGATTTGTACGCCGTCGGCGTGACGCTGTTCTACCTGCTGACCGGCCATTACCCCTATGGCGAAATCGAAGCGTTCCAGCGCCCCCGCTTTATCCAGCCGGCCAGTGCCGCACGCTATCGCCCGGACCTGCCGGAGTGGCTGGAACATAACCTGAGCCAGGCCCTGGTGGCCGATCCGCAGCAACGTTTTGAGACCGCCGAACAATGGCTGTTACTGCTCGAACAAGGCGAACGCCAACACCTGAGCGTACGCCCGCGCCCGCTGCTGGAACGTGAACCCCTGAAGGTCTGGCGCGGCCTGGCCCTGTTATCGCTGCTACTCAATATGGTCCTGCTGATCTGCCTGCTAAAAGGCTGACAGCACCCTTTGCCGATGAGGAATACCCGATGAATGCGAAAGTCTGGCTGATTGGTGCGGGGCCCGGTGACCCGGAGCTGCTGACTCTCAAGGCCGTGCGCGCCCTGAGTGAAGCCGAAGTGGTGCTGATTGATGACCTGGTCAATCCACTGATCCTCGCACACTGCCCTCAGGCGCGGGTGATTGCCGTCGGCAAGCGCGGCGGATGCCGCTCCACTCCTCAGGCCTTCATCCAGCGCCTGATGCTGCGCTATGCCCGCCAGGGACGTTGCGTGGCTCGGCTCAAAGGCGGCGATCCATGCATTTTCGGCCGCGGCGGCGAAGAAGCCGCGTGGTTACAGGCCCGCGGCATTGAGACTGAACTGGTCAACGGCATTACCGCCGGCTTGGCCGGGGCAACACAATGCGGCATTTCCCTGACCTTGCGCGGGGTGAGCCGTGGCGTGACCCTGATCACCGCACACACCCAGGATGACAGTCCATTGAACTGGCAGGCGCTCGCCCAAGGCGGGACCACTCTGGTGGTGTACATGGGCGTCAGTAAACTCGATGAAGTCCAGCAGGGACTGCTTGCAGGTGGCCTCGCGGCCGAAACGCCGGTAGCAATGATCGAGAATGCCTCGCTACCCCAACAGCGCGAACAGCGCAGCACGTTGATACAGCTCTGTGAAGACGCTACGCGCTTTCAGCTGTGCAGCCCGGCGATCCTGGTGATTGGTGAAGTGGCTGCAGAGAATGGCGGGGTACGCAGGCTGGTGGGAGCAACTGGGTGATTGGCATTCCCCCGGTGGGAGCGGGCTTGCCCCGCTATAGGTTCACCATCAATCAAGGCCGTGCATTGATCTGCTGTTGCGGGCTTGCCCCGCGATGCGATGTAACTGACTGCCTGCAATCGCGGGGCAAGCCCGCTCCCACCGAATCGCAGGCAAAGAAAAGCCCGGCCTAAGCCGGGCTTTTCTGTGAAGCGCTTACCAATTACTTGGCTTGAGCTTCTACTTGTGCTTCTACGCGACGGTTAACAGCGCGACCAGCGTCGGTGGCGTTGTCAGCAACCGGACGGGTTTCACCGTAGCCTACCGACTCAACACGGCTCGATTCTACGCCGTATTCGTTGGTCAGAACCTGCTTAACGGCGTTTGCACGACGCTCAGACAGCTTCTGGTTGTAAGCGTCAGGACCGACGGAGTCAGTGTGACCTTCAACAGTGGTGCTGGTCTGTGGGTACTGCTTCATGAAGTCAGCCAGGTTTTTGATATCGCCGTAGCTGTTCTGCTTGACGACCGACTTGTCGAAGTCGAACTTGACGTCCAGCTCAACACGTACGACTTCGGCAACGGCCGGGCAGCCGTCAGCGTCAACGGTAACGTTGGCTGGGGTGTCAGGGCACTTGTCAACGTTGTCGCAAACGCCGTCGTTGTCGCTGTCGGAGCAGACTTCAGCAACTGGAGCTGGAGCAGGAGCAACCTTGCCACCGCTACCACCGAAGTTCAGACCCAGACCGAGGGTTGGACCCCACTCGGTGTTGCCGTTGTCGATGTTGTACATGGCTTCAACGCCAGCACGGGCGAAGAACATGTCAGTGATGTACCACTTGGCACCGGCGCCCAGGTTGGCGAAGGTGGAGTGGTCACGACCGTTGTTGGTCGCTTGGCCCAGGCTTTCGTGCGCGAAACCAGCCGAGACGTAAGGACGCACTGCGTCGCCTACGGTACCCAGGTGGTAGGTAGCGTCGAGCTTGGCTTTAGAACCTTTGATGTCTTTGTTGAAGACTTCGCCACGAGCGTTGTGAGTCTCGTTGTAGCCCAGGTCCAGGGACAGGTCGTCGGTCAGGAAGTAACCGAGGCGAACACCAGGGTTGGTGCCGTCGTTTTTGAAATTGCGCTCGCTATCGTAGTACTGCTTGGTAACGTTACCTTCGATTTCAACCGCGCCTTGGCCTTGTGCCAGAGCGCCGAGCGAAGTTACGGCTACAAGAGAACCAATGGCCAAGCCCAAGGTGTTTTTCAATTTCATCCGTTAAATCCCCATCTGGTGATAGTTAAGCAGTCCCACCAACATCCGGGGGACAACTCGACGACAAGTCTAGCAGAACTTGCCGGTACGTTAGAGATATTTGCGCGCCACTAAGTTTCAGCAAGGCCCGCAAATTTCTCACGTAGCTTGTCTAGCGCACGCTTGTACCGCATTTTCGTTGCGCTAAGGCCCATATGCATGATATCGGCGATCTCCTGAAATTCCAGCTCCGCGACAAATCGTAGCACTAGAATTTCACGGTCAATCGGATTCACATGCACTAGCCACTTATCTAGCCCACCTTTCTCTTCAGGTTTCGGCGCCTTCTCTTCCGAGGCTTCCTCGAGTGGATCAAGACTCAAGGCATCCATCAGTCGACGCTTGCGCCGCTCCTTGCGGTACTGGGTGATGCATTCGTTATAGGTGATGCTGTAGAGCCAGGTCTTGAACTTGGATTTACCCTCGAAGTTCTTCAGACCATAGAGCACCTTGAGCATCACCTCCTGACAGACATCATCAGCATCCCGATCGTTCCCTAAATAACGTGCACACACGTTAAAAAGAGTCCGCTGGTAGCGTCGCATGAGCTCCTCATACGCGCGAGTAACATGAAACAGCTCCTCATGCGAACGCGCCACCAACTCCTCATCAGTGAGCTCGCGGGGGTCGTAACGCATGGGCAGCGAGTGAACTTTATTCAAAACGAATCTGGCCGACAGTCAGGTCAATGTCGCCGCTTACCCCTGCCTGGGGCAATTTTGCGGCGGCATACATTAGCAGGATTTACCCGGTTAGCGGCTATTGACTCGCTGTTCCAGGAGAATCCGGTTGGACAACGAAACCAGCTCGCCGTCATCGGTCAGCAGGGTCGTCTTGACCGTGCCGATCTCCTCGATCTGCCCTTCGACCTCTCCAACCTGCACTTGTTGGCCCACTTGATAGAGCTCTCGCACATAGATTCCAGCCAGAATCTGCCCGGCAATTTCGCGGCTGCCCAGGCCCATCGCCAGGGCAACGGCCAGACCAACGGTAATCAATCCGATGACGATTACATGGTTAAGCAGGTCGGTTTTGACCTCAAGCTGGCTGATTGCCACTGAAATACTGATGATAATCACCAGACCCTGGGCTATACGTCCGACCCCGGCCGCGTATTCCAGGCCGATACCTTCGGCGGCACCGCGCACCAGGCCATTGACCAATTGTGCCAGCAGCACGCCTGCCAGCAGCACCAGCGCTGCACCGAACACCTTCGGCAGGTACAGGGCGAGCATGTCCAGTGTTGCAGAAACCCGCTCAAGCCCCAGGGATTCCGCGGCCGAGACGAGGAAAATCAACAACACGAACCAGTACACGATCTTGCCGATCAAGGTCGAAATCGGTACCTGGATACCAACCCGATCGAGCATTTTGGTCAAACCGGTGCCGCCCATCAGGCGATCCAGCCCCAGTTTCGCCAACAGCTTGGACAGCAAGGTGTCGAGCAGCTTGGCGACGACGAAGCCCAGCAGCACCACGACCAGCGCGCCAAACAGATTGGGGATGAAGTTCGCCACTTTGGTCCACAACGCGGTCATCGCGGTGAGCAAGCTCTGGGTCCAGAGATTAAGTTCCATATTCAATCGGCCTTATCAGCTTTACGAGCGGTAGCGTTACGGCGGACCGGCGCAACGTGCGCCGAACCATTGTTGACGGCGATCATCAACGCCTGGCTCCAGCGGCCAAGCAGGCTGAACAGATCGCCCGCGCCGACCTGACGGTTGGCGGTTTTCAGGACACGCCCAAGGCAGGCATCGTCGTCGCGGTCCTGGCCGGACGGCGAAGCCTTGAGCAGGTCTCGCAGGGATTCTTCAAACGGATCGTGCATGGGCACCTCGCGCAATATCTGTCAAAGACGAGGTCGTCACCGCACGGGTCACATGAACCTGCCGGACAGTTAATGACTGGGTATTCACAAAATGCACCGAATCACACCCAACGCAGGCGGCGGAACAACCACCACTGCCCTAGCGCCAGGCCCAGCACCAGCAAGCTGGCGAAAAGAAAGCCATAGGGGCTGTCGGAGCCAGGAATACCACCCACATTGATCCCCAGCAGCCCGGTAACAAAACTCATGGGCAGGAAAATGCAGGTGATGATGCCGAACCGGTACATGGTCCGGTTCATCCGCTCGGCCCGTCGCCGGTCTTCGCTCTCCAGCACCAGGGCGGCGCGTTCGCGGTTAAGTTCGAGCTCTTCCAGATAGCGCGTCAGGCTGTTGTTGAGCTCGTTCCAGTAGTCGGCGTCATCTGCAGCGAACCAGCTCCACTTGTTGCGTGCCAGTTGCGCATAGATTTCCCGCTGCGGGTTGAGAAAACGCCGCAGTCCGGCCGCACGCCGGCGGATCTGCTGCAGGCTGCCCTGGTCAGGGGCGTACCGTTTGTCGGCTTCAAGCTTCTCTTCTTCGACATCGACCACTTCCGACAGGTCGCTGATCAGCGCCTGGACCTTCTCGGTCAACAGTTGCGCCATGCTCAGCAGCAGTTCGGAAGCGGTTTTCGGCCCGCGGCCATCGGCCAGCTGCTGCAGCAGCTCATCGCTGGCGCGCAACGGCCGCAGGCGTAGCGAGATCACCCGCTGCGCCTCGGCGAAAATACGCACCGAGACCATGTCTTCAGGCTCGGCGCCGGGATTGAGGTTGACCCCGCGCAAAAACAGCAACATCTGTGCTTCGGGCAGGGCCAGTAGCCGTGGACGGGTGTTTTCTTCGAGAAGCAGGTCACAGGCGAACTCGCTCAGGCCACTGTCATGCCGCAGCCAGGTCCGGGTTTGCGGATGACTGCGATCCCAGTGCAGCCAGAGACTCTGCTCCGGCTGCAGTTGCAGGTCATCCAGCTCGGTTCGAGCAATTGAACGCGCACCGCCTTTGCCATCGAGCACCAGGGCATGAACCAGCCCCCACTGCGCGTTTTCTTCCTCGAACATTCCTGCTCCACTTCGCGGTTTCAGTACTTATTCCGGCATTTTAAGCGGAGATGGCGAAACGATCACACCGTTGTTGTCGGCATAGATGTATTCGCCCGGGCGGAAGGTCACGCCGGCAAATGTCACCGCCACGTTGAGCTCGCCGACACCGCGGCGTACGGACTTCAACGGGTGGCTGGCCAGGGCCTGCACGCCGACGTCGGTCTGCGCCAGGACATCGACATCACGCACGCAGCCGTAGATCACCAGGCCTTGCCAGTGATTCTTCGCCGCCTTCTCGGCCAGCATGTCGCCCAGCAAGGCATGACGCAGGGAACCGCCGCCATCGACCACCAGAACCTTGCCCGTGCCATCGAGCTCGACCTGCTCCTTGACCCGCGAGTTGTCCTCGAAGCACTTGATGGTGACGATCTCACCACCGAAGGAATCGCGGCCGCCGAAGTTGCTGAACATCGGCTCCAGTACCTGTACCAGTTCCGGGTAGGCGTCGCACAGATCGGGGGTGATGTAATGCATGGGAAACTCCTGTCAGTTGCCAAGACAAAGGGATGTCACAGTTTCAATCAATTAACGAGGCCCAGCGGTCAAGCTTTAGGCTCAAGGCTACACGTCGGCAACGATCCGGTCACCTGCTGCGCAGCGTCAGCAAGCAATCCCGTCAAGGGATCACGCAACCAGCGCTCGACCAGCGGCCATACCTGCACCTGTGCGGGCTTGCTGACCAGCATATCGACGTGTCCGAAGTTGTCGAAACCTTCCTCGCGCCCCAAACGTACAAACTGCTTGTGCTCACCGCCCAGCTGCTCGAACAGCTTGCGGCAGGCCCATACCGGGTCCTGATGATCACCTGCAGCGGCGACCGCCAGCACTGGCACATCAACCTCGGCAAGCCCGACCCACCAATCGCGATCCTTGTCGCCAAAGCGGCCGAACAGGCCAAACCAGCGCATGCTTTCCAGGGCCAGGCCAATCGGCTCGTCCTCCGGGCCGCGTTTGAGTCGTGAGCCGGAAATCTGTCCGAAACGCTTGAGCAACAGGCGTCCACCCCACTCCACCGGCGGCAATTTCAATGGCCAGTAGGTACGGCTGACCTGGGTGCCGAAAAACGCCGCACTGGCGACCTGCTCGGCGCCTAGATACTGACCGCCCAGGGCCGCTGCCAGGGTGGTCCCGCCCAGCGAGTGACCGATCCAGTGTGCGGCGCGGCCACACTGCTCGCTGACAAAGGCGGCAATCACCGGTAAATCGTAACGCGCATAGTCGGCGACGCGGTTATGGCGATATTCGCGGTTGCGCGGTGACAGGCCGTGACCGCGCATTTCTGGTATCCACACATCGAAACCGGCGCGTGCCAGGTAAGCGCCCAGGCCAATGCCCCGGGGCGAATACCAGAAGCGCCGGTTGGAAAAGCTGCCATGCAGCAGAATCACCGGAGTGCCGCGCACCTCGGACTGGTCTGCCAGACCGAGGCGGGTAACCGCCAGTTCAACGCTGCGATCCGGGCTGTTACCGGCTTTGATCCGGTAGACATCTTCGCTCA
Source organism: Pseudomonas sp. GZD-222 (assembly GCF_049310525.1). Classification (NCBI taxonomy): domain Bacteria; kingdom Pseudomonadati; phylum Pseudomonadota; class Gammaproteobacteria; order Pseudomonadales; family Pseudomonadaceae; genus Pseudomonas; species Pseudomonas sp. GZD-222. The sequence goes on along the minus strand of NZ_JBMOWO010000011.1, from coordinate 48,945 downwards.
GATCACCGCGACGCTCGGCACTGAGCAAGGCCACGGGAAATAGAGTACTGCTGCTTTGCATAGGTTTCTTGCACGAAAAAGGGCGGGATCCATCACTGGAACACGCCCTGGAATACGGTCGGAAACCTTCACCGGCCACCGCGGGCCAAGGTGAAGGTTCCGGTTCAACGCCTCAGTTCGCAGCCTGGCCTTCGGCCAGGAAGAACCAGGTTTCGAGTACCGAATCCGGGTTCAGCGAGACGCTTTCGATACCCTGCTCCATCAGCCACTTGGCCAGGTCCGGGTGGTCGGATGGACCCTGACCGCAGATACCGATGTACTTGCCAGCCTTGTTACAGGCCTGGATGGCATTGGCCAGCAGCTTCTTGACCGCCGGGTTACGCTCGTCGAACAGGTGAGCGATGATCCCCGAGTCGCGGTCCAGGCCCAGGGTCAGCTGGGTCAGGTCGTTGGAGCCGATGGAGAAGCCGTCGAAGTACTCGAGGAACTCTTCGGCGAGGATGGCGTTGGACGGCAGCTCGCACATCATGATCACACGCAGGCCGTTGTCGCCACGGGCCAGGCCATTTTCGGCGAGCAGGTCGACCACTTGGCTGGCTTCACCCAGGGTACGCACGAACGGCACCATGATCTCGACGTTGGTCAGGCCCATTTCGTTGCGTACGCGCTTGAGTGCACGGCACTCGAGCTCGAAGCAGTCACGGAAGGTTTCGCTGATGTAACGCGAAGCGCCGCGGAAGCCCAGCATCGGGTTTTCTTCTTCTGGCTCGTAAAGCTTGCCGCCGATCAGGTTGGCGTATTCGTTGGACTTGAAGTCCGACAGGCGCACGATGACCTTTTTCGGCCAGAACGCCGCGGCCAGGGTGCTGATGCCTTCGACCAGCTTCTCGACATAGAAGCCGACCGGATCGTTGTAACCGGCGATACGCTTGTCGACGCTTTCTTTCAACTCGGCCGGCAGACCGGCGTAGTTCAGCAGGGCTTTGGGGTGCACGCCGATCATACGGTTGATGATGAACTCCAGGCGCGCCAGGCCGACACCGGCGTTGGGCAGCTGGGCGAAATCGAACGCGCGGTCCGGGTTGCCGACGTTCATCATGATTTTGAACGGCAGATCAGGCATGGCATCGACCGAGTTCTGGCGGATGTCGAAGCCCAGCTCACCTTCAAAAATGAAACCGGTGTCGCCCTCGGCGCAGGAAACGGTCACACCCTGGCCATCTTTGAGCAGTTGGGTGGCGTTGCCGCAACCGACCACGGCCGGAATACCCAGTTCACGGGCGATGATCGCCGCGTGGCAGGTACGCCCGCCACGGTTGGTGACAATGGCGCTGGCGCGCTTCATCACCGGTTCCCAATCCGGGTCGGTCATGTCCGAAACCAGCACGTCGCCAGGCTGGACCTTGTCCATCTCCGACACGTCCTTGATGATGCGGACCTTGCCGGCGCCGATGCGCTGGCCGATGGCACGACCTTCAACCAGTACGGTGCCGGTTTCCTTGAGCAGGTAACGCTCCATGACGTTGGCCTGGGCGCGGCTCTTCACCGTTTCAGGACGGGCCTGAACGATGTACAGCTTGCCGTCATCACCGTCTTTGGCCCACTCGATGTCCATCGGACACTTGTAGTGCTTCTCGATGATCATCGCCTGCTTGGCCAACTCGCTGACTTCAGCGTCGCTCAGGCAGAAACGCGCGCGATCAGCCTTGTCGACGTCAACGGTCTTGACCGAACGACCGGCCTTGGCCTCGTCGCCGTAGATCATCTTGATTGCTTTGCTGCCCAGGTTACGACGCAGAATCGCCGGACGGCCGGCCTCCAGCGTGCCTTTGTGGACATAGAACTCGTCCGGGTTGACCGCGCCTTGCACCACAGTTTCGCCCAGGCCGTAGGCGCCGGTGATGAACACGACGTCACGGAAGCCCGACTCGGTGTCGAGGGTGAACATTACGCCGGCGGTGCCGGTTTCCGAACGCACCATGCGCTGTACGCCGGCCGACAGGGCCACCAGCTTGTGGTCGAAACCCTGGTGGACGCGGTAGGAAATGGCGCGGTCGTTGAACAGGGAAGCGAACACTTCCTTGGCGGCGCGGATAACGTTTTCGACGCCACGGATGTTCAGGAAGGTCTCCTGCTGACCGGCGAACGAGGCGTCTGGCAGGTCTTCGGCGGTGGCCGAAGAACGCACGGCAACGGCCATGTTCGGGTTGCCCTGGGACATTTCAGCAAAGGCGGTGCGGATTTCAGCGTTCAGGCGCTCAGGGAACTCGGCTTCCATGATCCACTGACGGATCTGCGCACCGGTGCGGGCCAGGGCGTTGACGTCATCGACATCCAGCGCGTCGAGCGCGGCGTGGATCTGGGCGTTCAGCCCGCTCTGCTCGAGAAAATCACGGTACGCCTGAGCCGTAGTGGCAAAGCCGCCGGGGACCGATACACCGGCGCCCGCGAGGTTACTGATCATCTCGCCGAGGGATGCGTTCTTGCCCCCCACATGCTCTACATCATGGACGCCGAGCTTATCGAGGGAAACTACGTACTCTACCAAGGTGATCTCTCCACTAACTGTGTTGGAAAAGCTCAGGTCGCCCGCCTGCCAGCTCTGGCTTGGCCGGGCGCTTGTGGCCTGGACCTGGAAAATAAGTGAGAATGCCGAACACGCTGTTCGGTAAACCGAACCTATCATATCCAAGATTCGTCATCAGCTTAAGGCCCAAGGCGCAAATGAAACGATCTGCTTTCTTTATCTCCGATGGCACCGGCATCACAGCCGAGACGCTGGGACAAAGTCTTCTAGCGCAGTTCGATACCATTCCGTTCAATAAATTCACACGCCCGTACATCGACAGCGTGGAAAAAGCGCGGGTCATGGTACAGCAAATCAACAGCGCCGCTGAAAAGGACGGTGTCCGTCCGATCATCTTCGACACCATCGTCAATCAGGATATCCGAGAGGTCCTGGCCACCTCCAACGGTTTCATGATCGACATTTTCTCGACCTTCCTGGCCCCGCTGGAGCAGGAGCTGACAGCGCATTCGTCGTATTCGGTGGGTAAGTCCCACTCCATTGGTGGCAATTCCAACTACATGGAGCGCATCGAGGCAGTCAACTTCGCCCTCGACAACGATGACGGTGCCCGCACCCATTACTACGACAAGGCCGACCTGATCCTGGTGGGCGTTTCGCGTTGCGGCAAGACACCGACTTGTCTGTACATGGCCATGCAATTCGGTATCCGCGCGGCCAACTACCCGCTGACCGAAGACGACATGGAACGCCTGCAACTGCCTCAGGCGTTGAAAAACCACCAGCACAAGCTGTTCGGCCTGACCATCGACCCGGACCGCCTGACTGCCATTCGTCACGAGCGCAAACCCAACAGCCGTTATGCCAGCTTCGCCCAGTGCGAGTTCGAAGTGCGCGAGGTGGAGAACCTGTTCCGCCGCGAGAATATTGCCCACATCAACTCCACGCACTTCTCGGTGGAGGAGATTGCGGCAAAAATCCTGGTGGAAAAAGGCGTGGAACGGCGCTTCAAATAACCCCTTCGGTAGGAGCGGGCTTGCCCCGCGATTGCGATGTAGCTGACAGCCCGCATTCGCGGGGCAAGCCCGCTCCCACTGGGGGTAAGGCAGTTGTTCTCACCCGCCCAACAAAAAGCCCCGGCAATTGCCGGGGCTTTTTCATCTCAGCTCAGACTCAGGACGGCACCACCGCCGCCTGCCCGCTCATGGCCAGATCCACCAGCTCGCGGTTGGCCACCGCATACATGGCGTAATCGGTACCGGTCGCGGCACGCAGCTCGTCCAGCATGGCGCGCCAGCGGTTGACCATCACACGGTGCTGATCCAGCCACAGTGTCACGCGGGCATCCATGTCTTGCGGTGCATCGGCCATCTGCAGGACCGAGATGGTGATCGCCCGCTGCTGCAGGTCGATGTCATCGCGGAACGACTCGCGGGCCAGAGCCTGCCAGTTGTTTTCCACCGACAGATTGCTGATTTCCTGCAGGTACCAGGTCAGGTCCAGGGCACTGCCGACCGCGAAGAAGGCCTTGGCCACTTCGGCCGGGTCCTGGCCGGTGACGTCGGACGCTTCGATAATCGGCAACAGGGTGTACAGGTGCGTAGTACCGGCCACCATGCGCGCCAGCAGCTCCGGTACACCGGCGTCGACGAAGCTCTGGTAACGAGTCATCCAGCGCTCACGGGTCGGCCCTTCCAGCAACTCGTCAAGCTTCAGACCCAAGGCGGCGATCTTCGGCCCGAAGTGCGCCACGTCACGTCCGGCGTCCTGCTCGTTACGACGGCTGCGCAGGAACCAGCGGGTTGCGCGGCGGCCCAGACGCATCAGTTCATCCATCAGGGTCAGCTGGATTTCAGCCGGCACCTGATAGTCCAGAGCCTCGATCTGACGGAACCAGTGCGGCAGGTGGAAGATGTCACGCACGATCACATAGGCGCCGGCGACGTTCGCCGGGCTCATGCCGGTGGACTCTTTCAGACGCTGAACAAAGGTGATGCCCATGTTGTTGACCAGATCGTTGGCGATCTGGGTGCTGACGATTTCGCGTTTCAGACGATGGCGGCGCATCGCCTCGGCGAACTTGCTCACCAGTGACGGCGGGAACGCCGTTTCCATGTCGCGGGTCAGGTAATCGTCATCCGGCACCAGCGACTTGAGCAGGGCTTCCTTGAGGTCGATCTTGCTGTAGGAAATCAGCACCGACAGCTCGGCCCGGGTCAGACCCTGGTTGGCAGCCAGGCGTTCGGCCAGTTGCTCTTCCGTCGGCAGGAACTCAATGGCGCGGTCCAGCTTGCCACGGCTTTCCAGGTCCGCCATCAAGCGCTTGTACTCGGCAATGCGCTCGCGGGCACGACGGGCAGCCAGGGACAGCGCCTGGGTCTGCTTGTAGTTGTTGCCCAGCACCAGGCCGGCCACTTCGTCGGTCATGCTGCCCAGCAGCTGGTTACGCTGCTTCTCGGTCATGTCGCCGGCCTGCACCACTTCGTTGAGCAGGATCTTGATATTGACCTCGTGGTCGGAGCAGTCCACACCACCGGCGTTGTCGATGAAGTCAGTGTTGGTGGCGCCGCCATTGAGGCCGAACTCGACACGACCGAGCTGGGTCATGCCCAGGTTGCCACCCTCGCCCACGACCTTGCAGCGCAGCTCGTCACCGTCGACACGCAGGGCGTCGTTGGCCTTGTCGCCAACATCCGCGTGGCTTTCTTCGCTGGATTTGACGTAAGTACCGATACCACCGTTCCAGAGCAGGTCCACTGGCGCCTTGAGCAAGGCATTGAGCAGCTCGGTCGGGGTCAGTTTGTCGGCCTCGATGGCGAAACGCTCTTTCATCTGCGGGCTGATCGCGATGCTTTTCGCGCTGCGCGGGAAGATCCCGCCGCCTTCGGACATGATGCTGGTGTCGTAATCGCTCCAGGCCGAACGCGGCAAGTCGAACAGGCGCTTACGCTCGGCGAAGCTGCTGGCAGGTTCCGGGTTCGGGTCGATGAAGATGTGCAGGTGGTTGAACGCGGCCACCAGTTGCAGCTTCTCGGACATCAGCAAGCCGTTGCCGAACACGTCACCGGCCATGTCGCCGACACCGACCACGGTGATCGGGTCTTCCTGGACATTGATGCCGCGCTCACGGAAGTGACGCTGGACGCCAACCCAGGCGCCACGGGCAGTGATACCCATCTTCTTGTGGTCGTAACCGGCCGAACCACCGGACGCGAAGGCATCGCCGAGCCAGAAGCCGTAATCGATGGCGATACCGTTGGCGATGTCGGAGAAGGTCGCGGTGCCCTTGTCGGCCGCCACCACCAGGTACGGGTCGTCATCGTCGTGACGCACGACGTTGGCCGGCGGCACCAGGGCGCCGTCCTTGAGGTTGTCAGTGATGTCCAGCAGACCGGAAATGAAGATCCGGTAGCAGGCGATGCCTTCGGCCTGAATTTCGTCACGGTTGCCGCCCAGAGGCAAGCGCCGCGGCAGGAAGCCACCTTTGGCACCGACCGGCACGATGACCGAGTTTTTCACCTGCTGGGCTTTTACCAGGCCCAGCACCTCGGTGCGGAAGTCTTCCTCACGGTCCGACCAGCGCAGACCGCCACGGGCGACGTTGCCAAAACGCAGGTGCACGCCTTCGACACGCGGCGAATAGACGAAGATTTCGAACTTCGGTACCGGCTTGGGCAGCTCAGGAATCAGCTTGGGGTTGAACTTGAAGCTGAAGTACGACTTGGCCTGGCCGTGGGCATCGGTCTGGTAGAAGTTGGTGCGCAGGGTGGCCTTGATCAGGTCCAGGTAGCGCCGCAGGATACGGTCTTCGTTGAGCACCTGGACATCATCCAGGGCAGTCAGAATGGCCTGTTCCAGGCGCTGCTGCTTGTCGTCCAGGTCGTCGCTGGTGAGCTTGCGCGCCAGGTAGAAACGGGTTTTGAACAACCGCGTCAGTTCGCGGGCGATGTCGGTGTGGTTGTTCAGGGTACTGGCGATGTAACCGAGGTCGAAACCCAGGCGGATCTGCTTGAGGTAACGGGCATAAGCACGCAGCAGCGCGACATCACGCCAAGGCAGGCCGGCAGTGAGTACCAGGCGGTTGAACGCGTCGTTCTCGGCGTCACCCTTGACGATATGGACGAAGGCGTCCTGCAGCGTGTCGTTAAGCTGCTGGATGTCCAGGTCCAGGCCTTCGCTGTAGGTGAAGGCGAAGTCGTGAATCCAGAACTCGCGGCCGCTGGCATGGCGCAGGTGATACGGGAACTCACCGAGCACGCGCAGGCCGAGGTTTTCCAGGATCGGCAGGACGTCCGACAGCGCCAGCGGCGTATCGGCGTGGTACAGCTTGCAGTGCAGCTGGCGCTCACCGAGCTGGGCCAGGGGTTGGTAGAAGCTCATGACCAGCGGCTTGCGCTCGGACAGGGTGAGCAGATGCTGCATGTCGACCACCGCCGAATGAGCGGCAAAGCGCTCGCGGTAGCCGGCCGGGAAGCCTTTCGGGAAGTCGGCCAGGACATTGGTGCCCTGGGCTTCGCCGAAGCTTTCGACGGTCAGGCTGGCGTAGTCGTCCTGCCACGAACGGCAGGCCTGGATCACTTCGTTTTCCAGCTGTTGCGGGTCGATATCGATGCGATTCTTCGGATCGACGCGCAGAATAAGTTGCACACGGGCCAGCACCGACTCGGAGAAGAAGGTCCAGAACTCGCAGTCGCTGGCCTTCAGGCGATCCATCAGCACCTGCTGGATCTTCTGCCGCACTTCGGTGGAGTAGATGTCCCGCGGCACGTAAGCCAGGCAGTAGCAGAAGCGGCCGTACGGATCCTTGCGCAGGAACACGCGGATCTTGTTGCGCTCCTGGATCTGCACGATCGACATCACCGTGCTGAACATCTCGTCCACCGGGGTCTGGAACAGGTCATCGCGCGGCAGAACTTCCAGAACCTGCGCCAGTTCCTTGCCCAGGTGAGCTTTGGGGTCAAAACCGGAACGACGCTCGACTTCGGCGACCTTGCCACGGATGTACGGGATCGAACGCACGCTCTCGCCGTACACCGAAGAGGTGTACAGGCCCATGAAGCGGCATTCCTTGATGACTTTGCCGTCGGCGTCCAGCTGGCGGATCGAAACGTAATCCGGGTAGGCCGGGCGGTGTACGCGACTTGGGTAGGCGGCCTTGGCGAAAGACAGCAGCAGCGGTTCGTTGAGGTAGTTGACCGCGTAGTCTTCGATGCGCAGGTCTTCGGCGGTCAGGCCGGCGCGCAGCAGGCGAGTCAAGCCGAGGAACGACTGCTCGTCGTACACCAGTTGCCCGCCCTGGGCATCGGCACGGACAACGAATTCTTCATAACCGAGGAAGGTGAAGTGGTTGCCCAGCAGCCATTCGAGGAAGTCTTTTACTTCGGCTTTCTCGGCCTGGGCCGGTGCATAAGCGGTTTGCTCGACCAGCGTCAGCAGCTCACGCAGCTTGGCTTTCATCGGCTCGAAATCGGCAACGGCGACGCGCACCTCGGCCAGTACCTGCTCCAGCTCGCGGGTCAGCACATTGAGTTCAGCGGCGTTGGCGCAACGGTCGATTTCCAGGTACATCAGCGATTCTTGCGAAACGCCCTCACCCTGGGTGCCCTTGGGCAGGATTTCCAGCAGCTCGCCCTTGGCCCCGCGACGCACGCTCAGGACGGTGGTCTGCAGGGTATGGATGCTGTAGCCGCGGCGGTTGAGCTCGGTACGTACCGAGTCGACCAGAAATGGCAGGTCATGGTGCAGGACTTCGACCGCCGTGTGGGTCGACTGCCAGCCATGACGCTCGTAATCGGGGTTGTAGACGTGAACCTGAGGATGGGCAGGGTCGAAGCGCTCGATGATGCGCCAGGCAGACAGGGTGCAACCGGCCAGATCCGACATGCGGCGCTGGGTAAGCTCGTCAAGAGAAATGATGCCGAAGAACTGTTCGGCGAACATCGCCACTTGTGGCAGTGCCTGTTCGCTGATGTGCTGCGCCAGGGCCGCTTGCAGTTGATGCTGGAAGTCGGCTTTGCTGGCTGCGGTGAAAAACGCCATCTGTGGTACTCCGCTTGGGCTTTGTTATGGAGTGAAGCGTCGCGCGCGTCCGCCATCTACGGATCAACAATAGCCAACCCGTAGCAGGAAGACGGTAAAACCTAAAGAACAGGCGCAAAACGCGACTGATAAGTCACATTCACCCGCTCCACGGATGGGCATCTGCAAAAACGACTGCTCCAGGCGGAGCTGTGTCTTTACGGGTGACCATCGACAGCGCAGCTTAACGAGTGCCCGCCCGCCCCTGCTTGCGGTGCTGCGACATATTCGGTCATTGAGGTGCAGGTCCACGTTTATCCTGGGGCCGAAGACTGGCAGAATCGTGTTTCAACTTATTGATCGAGCCACTCATGCAACTGACCACCGCCCTGCTCTTCGCCACCCCCTGCGATGATGAAGAAGACAACATGGCCACCTTGTGCTGCCACAGCGACAAGGGCCAGATGTTCCTCATGACCCGCTACCCGGACGAAGACCGCGTGGACATCACCCTCGACGAACACTACGCACCCGTCGAAGGCTTGAAGGTCACCCTGAGCAAAACCCGCTTGCTGATCGAGGTTGCCCCCCTGGATGCCGACGCCCTCGGTGGCGACGACCACCTGGAAATCACCCTGAGCAGCGACGGCACTGACCTGATCGAAGTCGAAGAAACCCTGCAAAACATTCTCAAGGGTACCGGCACCTACGTCAGCGAGCTGTAATCGCGACAGCGGTTTCTTGACAAGCTACCGCGCCAAAGGCATTGTCTGACAACCTGATTAATGAGCAATACCCCATGCTTGAGCTTCAGCGCCCCGACACGCTGGTCGAACGCGTCGTCGGTGCCATCCGTGCAGAGATCGATTCCGGGCGCCTGGCCGCCGAATCGCGCCTGCCCACCGAACAGCAACTGGCCGAACAGCTGAACGTCAGCCGTTCGGTGGTGCGCGAGGCGGTGGCCCAGCTCAAGGCCGATGGTGTGTTGATCGCCCGCCGTGGCCTGGGCTCGTACATTTCGCAAACCCCGACAGGCACGGTGTTTCGCTTTCCCTCAGCCCAGGGCCGCAGCCCGGACCTGGTGCAGATGTTCGAAGTGCGCCTGTGGATCGAAACCCAGGCAGCCTCCGTGGCTGCCCAGCGCCGTGATGGCGCAGACCTGGCGCGGATGAACAAAGCTCTGCAGGAGATGCTCGACAAACGCAGCGATTTTGCCGCCGCGGCCGCCGCTGACGTCGAGTTTCACCGCGCCATCGCCGAGGCCAGCAAAAACGATTACTTCGTGGCCTTCCACGATTTTCTTCGTGGCCAACTGGCCACTGCACGCAAGACCGCCTGGGAAAACTCCGCAGCACACTCGGTGGGCGGATCGGCAGACGCCAACCGTGAACACCAGGCGCTGTACCAGGCCATTGCCGATGGCGACCGGCATGCCGCTGCCGCTTGTGCCGAAGCCCATCTGCGCGCTTCGGCCAAACGTCTGAAACTGGACCTTCCGAGTATCGACTGACCCTGTGAATTGCCGTACCTAGCGGGCGCTGCTGCACAGCGCCCTTTTGCTTGACCGACTTAGTCTGACAACCTGATAAGCAGACTCTCTGATAAGAACAAGCCAAGGTGACACCTGCATGATTTACGACTACTGCATCATCGGCGGCGGCATTGTCGGCCTCGCCACCGCCATGGCGCTCCTCGAACGCCAACCGGGCGCCTCGTTGTTGATCCTGGAAAAGGAAGCGAGCCTGGCCAGGCACCAGACCGGTCACAACAGTGGCGTTATCCATGCGGGCATCTACTACGCCCCCGGCAGCCTCAAGGCTGATCTGTGCAAACGCGGCGCCGAAGCCACCAAGGCGTTCTGCACCGAACACAAGATCAAGTTCGATGTATGCGGCAAGTTGCTGGTGGCCTCCACGCCCCTGGAAGTCCAACGCATGCACGCCCTCTACGAGCGCTCGCAGCAAAACGGCCTGAAGGTCGAGCAACTGGACGCTGCCGAACTGCAACGCCGCGAACCGAACATCGTCGGCCTCGGCGGGCTGTTCCTCGATGCCACCGGCATCGTCGATTACAAGCAGGTGTGCCAGGCCATGGCCCGGGTGATCCAGGCCGCCGGTGGCGAAGTTCATCTGTCGACAAGCGTGCGAGCGATTGTCGAAAGTGGCGACGATGTCACCATCAGCAGCGACGACAAGGTCTGGCGTGCCCGTCAGTTGGTAGCTTGCGCCGGCCTGCAGTCGGACCGCCTGGCGGCACTGGCCGGGGTCAAGATCAATCACCAGATCATCCCTTTTCGCGGCGAATACTTCCGCCTGCCGGCCAGCAAGAACGACATCGTCAACCACCTGATCTACCCGATCCCCGACCCGGAACTGCCGTTTCTTGGCGTGCACCTGACGCGGATGATCGACGGCAGCGTCACCGTCGGCCCCAACGCCGTGCTCGGCCTGGGCCGGGAGAACTACAAGAAGTTCTCGGTGAACTGGCGCGACGTGGCCGAGTACGCCCGCTTCCCCGGCTTCTGGAAAACCATCTGGGCCAACCTTGGCTCCGGCACCACCGAGATGAAGAACTCGCTGTTCAAAGGCGGCTATCTGGAGCAATGCCGCAAGTACTGCCCCTCGCTGAACATCGAAGATCTGCTGCCCTATGAAGCCGGCATTCGCGCCCAGGCGGTGATGCGCGACGGCACCCTGGTCCACGACTTCCTGTTCGCCGAGACGCCACGCATGGTGCATGTCTGCAACGCCCCGTCGCCGGCCGCCACCTCGGCAATCCCGATCGGCCAGATGATTGCCGACAGGATCCTCAAGACCCGCTGAACCCCTGCTGCACACCATAATTACAAAGACAAAAGGAAACTCCAGATGTCGGTACACGAGACGGCTGCGGCCGCGACAGAAACCCCGCAACAGAAGAAAAAGCGCCTGCGCAAGGTCGCTGCTGCCACCATCTTCGGCTCGATGCTGGAGTGGTATGACTTCTACCTGTACGCCACCATGGCGGCGATCGTTTTCTCCAAGGTGTTCTTCGACCCGAGCAATCCGGCGGTGGCCTCGCTGCTGGCCTTTTCCACCTTTGCCATCGGCTTTATCGCCCGGCCCTTTGGCGGCATTCTGTTCGGTTACCTGGGCGACCGCTTCGGACGCAAGCAGGTACTGGTCATCACCTTCTGCCTGATGGGCGTGTGCACCACCCTGATCGGCCTGATCCCCAGCTACGCCTCCATCGGCATCTGGGCACCTATCATTCTGGTCCTGGTCCGAATCATTCAGGGGCTGGGGGCCGGTGCCGAACTCTCCGCCGCGGCGGTCACCTCCTATGAGCACGCCAGCGAAGGCAAGCGCGGCAGCCAGGGCGCCTGGCCGGCACTGGGCCTGAACCTGGGCTTGTTGCTGTCGTCGCTGACCGTGTACCTGTTGACCATGAACGGCAACGACTTCCTGCTTTCCGGCGGTTGGCGCATCCCGTTCATCTGCAGCATCGTGCTGGTCGCGGTCGGCCTCTGGGTGCGCAGAAGCATCCCGGAAACCCCGGACTTCAAAGAGCTGGACAAGACCGCGAGCAAAGCGCAGGTGTCACCGCTCAAGCTGCTGTTCAAAAACGACCTCAAAGGCCTGGCAGTGGTGTTCTTCGTTGCCATTGGCTACAACGCCCTGAGCTACATCTTCAAAACCTTCTCGCTGGCCTACCTGACCCAGTACAAAGGTGTTGAAGCCCATGTCACGTCGCTGTCGGTGACCATCGCCAGCCTGGTAGCGATTATTGCCGTACCGTTCTTCGGCTGGCTGTGCGACAAGTGGAGCAGCAAGGCCGTGCTGATGCTCGGCGGGGCCTTCTCGGTGCTGTTCGCCTATCCGTTCCTGGCTCTGCTCAACACCGGCGAGCCGACGATGGTCTACCTCGCAATCGCCATCGGTACCGGCATTCTCGCACCGATGATGTTCGCGCCTCAGGGCTCGTTCCTCAGCCGCCAGTTCCCGACCCAGACCCGCTCTTCGGGCTTCGGCACCGGTCGAGAGATCGGCACCGCCGTGGCGGGTGGCCTGGCACCGCTGGGTGGCCTGGCTTTGGTGGCCAGCTCCGCGACTCACTCCACCGACGGTGTGGCAGTAATTCTCGCCATTGCTGGTGTGTTGGTGGTGGTGTTTGCCCTTTGTGACCAAGGGCGCAAACATTCCACATTCAAGAACTGAGTGGTCAGCATCGCGGGGCGACCCGACTTGCCCCGCGATGCTTTTCGCCCCCGGATGGATTAAAGTATCAGCCCCCGCCCGGGCGCTTTTACGCTGCACGCCCTGGCTTTTGTCCAGGAACCTTCATTGATGGAACACCGTGAGGCGCTGATCGCGCTGCGCACCTTTCTTTCCACCCAGATCCTGGGTCAGGAAAAACTCGTCGAGCGCTTGCTCATCGTGCTCCTGGCCGACGGCCACATGCTGGTCGAAGGCGCTCCCGGCCTGGCCAAAACCAAGGCCATCAAGGAACTGGCCGAAGGCGTCGAAGCCGAGTTCCATCGTATTCAGTTCACCCCCGACCTGCTCCCGGCCGACATCACCGGCACCGAAATCTATCGTCCGGAAACCGGCAGCTTCGTGTTCCAGCAAGGGCCGATCTTCCACAACCTGGTGCTGGCCGACGAAATCAACCGGGCCCCGGCCAAGGTTCAGTCGGCCCTGCTCGAAGCCATGGCCGAACGTCAGGTCAGCGTCGGGCGCAGCACCTATGAACTGTCGCCATTGTTCCTGGTGATGGCCACGCAAAACCCGATCGAGCAGGAAGGCACCTACCCGCTGCCCGAAGCCCAGCTCGACCGTTTCCTCATGCATGTGAAAATCGGCTTCCCGGATGCCTCCGTGGAGCGCCGGATTCTCCAGCAAGCCCGGGGTGAAGCACTCAACGGCGAAACCAAGCCCGAACGCCGGGTCAGCCAGCAGGCGATCTTCGCCGCGCGCAAGGAAATCCTCGGTCTGTACATGGCCGATGCGGTGGAGGAATACCTGGTGCAGCTGGTCATGGCCACCCGTACCGCAGCCAAATTCGACCCGGAGCTGGCCGATTGGATCGCCTATGGCGCCAGTCCCCGTGGCTCGATTGCCCTGGACCGTTGCGCGCGCGCTCACGCCTGGCTGGCCGGACGCGATTTCGTCAGCCCCGAAGACATCCAGGCAGTGTTGTTCGACGTGCTGCGCCACCGCATCATTCTTTCCTTCGAGGCTGAGGCCGCCGGGATTGATCAAGACCGGGTGATCCAGCGCATCCTCGACGTCGTCGCCGTCGCCTGACGCCATGCCTGATCGCCTGCTGGCCGCGCCCGGAATCCGTATCAGCCTCACCGAGCTGATCGAGATGCGTCATCGCGTGCGCGAAGTTCAGCTGTTCTCCCGGCCCGGCCAGCGCAGCCCGCTGGTGGGTCTGCACCATTCGAAATTGCGTGGCCGCGGGGTCGATTTCGACCAGGTGCGGGTCTATCAGGCCGGTGACGATGTGCGCAACATCGACTGGCGGGTGACCGCACGCACGCAGGAACCGCACACCAAGCTCTTCCATGAAGAACGCGAGCGGCCGATTTTCATTCTTGTCGAACAGAGCCAGCGCCTGTTCTTCGGCTCTGGATTGATGTTCAAATCGGTACTCGCCGCCCAGGCTGCGGCGCTGATCGGCTGGGCAGCTTTGGGTCATAACGATCGCATCGGCGGCCTGGTGTTCGGCGACAACGAGCACTACGAAATCAAACCGCGGCGCAGCAAGCAGAGCCTGCTGCAATTGCTCAACCGCCTGGCGCGGGTCAACCAGTCGCTGCACACCGAAGCCAGACCCCAGGCCGACAGCCTCGGACTTGCCCTGCGCCGTGCCCGCGAAGTACTGCGCCCAGGCAGTCTGGCCATCATCATTTGTGACGAGCGCGCCTTGAGCCCGGCGGTTGAACAGCAATTGAGCCTGCTGTCGCGCCACTGCGATTTGCTTCTGCTGCCACTCTCCGATCCACTTGACCATGCCCTGCCCGCCGCTGGTTTGCTGCGCTTTGCCCAGCACGGCGCGCAACTGGAGCTCGATACCCTCGACCCGACCCTGCGTCGCAGCTACCGTCAACAGAGCGAAGCGCGCATCGAGCGCTGGGAACTGCTGGCGCAAAAACTGCGGGTGGTGCTGATGCCCTTGAGCACCCAAAGCGAAATGATCGAGCAACTGCGTGAGTACCTCAACGCGCAACGACCGGGGAAAGGCCAGTGAACCCACTGGAGCAACTGCAGCCGCTGATCGCCCCGCCGCCGGTCGCCTGGTGGCCACTGGCGCCAGGCTGGTGGGCGCTGCTGGCCTTGTTGCCGTTGCTGGGTTGGGGCCTGTGGCGCGTGCGCCACTGGCGCCCGGGCAAAAAGCCCATCGTGCGCGCCGAGCTGCCCCTGGACCCGATCCGCATCGAAGCCCTGGCCGAACTCGCGCGCCTGCCCAAGCCCTATGACGGTCAACCGGCCGGTGCCTGGTTGCAGCAGATCAACGCCCTGCTCAAGCGCCTGTGCCGCAATCATTACCCCGGCAGCCACAGCCATACCCTCAACGGCCGGCAGTGGCTGGCATTTCTCGACAACCGTTGCCCGGCCGCTGGCCTGACGCGCTGGATGGTTCTGGTCGAAGGCGCTTACAAGCCTGAATGCAAACTCGACGACAAGGCCATCGCCGGGCTCAATCAAGCCGTTGAAACCTGGATTCGCAAGCATGTTTGAACTGGCCTGGCCGTGGGTGTTCGTGCTGTTGCCGCTGCCTTGGCTGGCGCGCTTGCTGCTGCCGGCTGCCGACAGCGGCGAGCCGGTCCTCAAGGTCAGCTTCCTCAATGAACTGGAAGGCCTGGCCGGACGCCGCGCCCGCCTGAACCTGCCTACCTGGCGCCAGCAGGCGCCTTATGTACTGATCTGGCTGTTGCTGCTGTTCGCCGCGGCCCGTCCGCAGTGGCTGGGCGAGCCGGTACCGGTGTCCGCCAGCGGCCGCGACCTGCTGGTGGCCGTGGATGTTTCTGGATCCATGGACTTTCCCGACATGCAGTGGCAAGACGAAGAAGTCAGTCGTCTGGCCCTGGTCAAGGCGCTGCTCGGCGACTTCCTCGAAGCGCGTCAGGGTGACCGCGTCGGCCTGATCCTGTTCGGCAGCCAGGCTTACCTGCAGGCACCGCTGACGTTTGACCGACGCACCGTACGCACCTTCCTCGACGAAGCGCAGATCGGCATCGCCGGCAAGAACACCGCGATCGGCGATGCCATTGGCCTGGCCCTCAAGCGCCTGCGCCAGCGTCCGGCACAGAGTCGGGTACTGGTGCTGGTTACCGACGGGGCCAACAACGGTGGGCAGATCCACCCGCTGACTGCCGCGCGCCTGGCTGCCCAGGAAAACGTACGGATCTACACCATCGGTATCGGTGCCGACCCGGAAGAAACCGGTACCGCCGGATTGCTTGGGATCAACCCGAGCCTGGATCTGGACGAAGCCTCGCTCAAGGAAATTGCCGAGCTGACCGGAGGTACGTACTTCCGCGCCCGTGACGGCGAGGAGCTCAGGGACATCGACGCAGCCCTCGACCGCCTCGAACCGGTCGCCCAGCAACCCACTCAGACGCGCACCGCCCAGGCGCTGTACAGCTGGCCGCTGGCCCTGGCCTTGCTGCTCAGCGTGCTGTTGGTGATCCACGAACAATGGCCGGACAATCGCCTGCAGCGCCTGCTGCGCCGGCCGAGTTTTCTCGTGCCGCATCCGCAATGGCGTGAACGGCTCAAGCGCCTGCGCCTGAGGAGACGTCGATGATTGCGCTATGGCCGCAATGGCTGCGCCCGGCCTGGCTGATCGTTTTGCCACTACTCGCCTGGTTGCTGTTCAAGCTCTGGCACCGGCAAAAACGCGCCGGGCGCTGGCAGATGATCCTGCCCCCCCACTTCCATGCCGTGCTCCTGGGCGGCGGCAATGGTCGCGACAGCAAACTGCCGTGGATCGCCCTGGGGCTGGCCTGGCTGCTCACGGTCGTGGCCTTGGTCGGCCCTAGTTGGCAGCGCCTGGAGGAAACCCGCCAGCGCCCGGCCGATCCTTTAGTGATCCTGCTCGAACTGACCCCGCAAATGCTCGCCGAGGATGTCGCGCCTAACCGGCTGGAACAGGCGCGGCGCAAGATCCTCGACCTGCTCGAACATCGCCGCGACAGCCAGACCGCGATCATCGTCTATGCCGGCAGCGCCCATACCCTGGTGCCGCTGTCGGACGACCTGGCCACCAGCCGCAATCTGCTTGAAGCCCTAGAACCGTCGATCATGCCGCAGACCGGTCAGCGCGCCGACCTTGCCGTACGCAAAGGCCTGGCCTTGCTGGCCCAGGCCGGGTTGGGCCAGGGTCGCTTGCTGCTGGTGGGCTCATCGCTAAGCCCTCAAGAGCGCGAAGGCATCAGCCAGGCCCTGGGACGCCAGGGCCCGAGCCTGTTGATGCTGGGCATCGGCACGGCTGAAGGCGCACCGGTCAAGCAGGCCAATGGCGAATTCCTCAAAGACGATCAGGGCGGCATCCTCATGCCGCGCCTGGACAGCGCCAGCCTCAAGGCCTTTCTCAGCAGCAGCGGTGGGCGCTACCGCAATGCCCGCATCGATGACCTCGACCTGCGCGGCCTGCGTCTGTTCGAGAACCCGAAAAGCTTGCGCGACGGCGGTCAGACACTGCAGTTGGACAGTTGGGCCGACCAGGGCTACTGGCTGCTGTTGCCTTTGTTGCTGCTGGCTGCCTGCGCCGGTCGCCGCGGCTGGCTGTTCTGCCTGCCGTTATTGCTGGTACTGCCACAACCCAGTTACGCCTTCGAGTTCAACGATCTGTGGCTGCGGCCCGACCAGCAAGGGCAACGCCTGCTCGAACAGCAGCGACCCAATGAAGCCGCCCAGCACTTCGAAGACCGCCAATGGAAAGGCCTGGCGCTCTATGAGGCCGGTAACTACGACGCCGCCGCACGCCTGTTCGCCCAGGGCAACAGTGCTGCAGACCACTACAATCGCGGTAATGCCCTGGCCCGCAGCGGGGAACTTGAGGCCGCTCTGGATGCCTATGAACAGGCTCTGGAGCGTCAACCGGAATTGCAACCTGCCTTGAGCAACAAAGCCCTGGTCGAACAGGTGCTGCAACAGCGCCAGGCCGAGCAGTCCAAACAACCCGAACAACCGTCCGAACAAAACCAGCAGAGCGACCCCAGCGCACAATCAGACGCCAGCAGCACGCAGAACGATCAGGACCCGGCCAGCGAAAAGCCTTCGCAGCAGCCCAGCGACACCCACAAGGATGACAACGCCAGCGAACAGGCACAGAACCAGGCCAGTGACGCTGACGACGATGAAACCACCCGGCCACCCCAGCGCCCGCTCGACAGCACCCTGGATGCCGAACAGCGCCAGGCCCTGGAACAATGGCTGCGGCAGATCCCGGACAACCCGGCCGAATTGCTACGGCGTAAATTCTGGTATGAACAGCAACAACATCAGGAACCCCATCGATGAGTCGCGTCTGCGTCTTTGTACTTGGCCTCATTCTCAGCTTGCAGGTGCACGCTGCATCGCTGCTTGCCAGTGTCGATCGCGCACGCCTGAATGCTGGCGAAACCCTTGAACTGACCTTGCAGACCCAGGACGTGACCCAGTTCGGCAAACCGGACCTCAGCCCCCTGGACGCCAACTTCGAAGTGCGTGGTACCCGTCAGGTCAACAGCCTGAACAGCCTGGATGACCAGAGTGCAGCCGGCACCCGCTGGATCATCACCCTGCTGCCGCGCCAAACCGGCAGCGTGGAAATTCCTGCGCTGCAGCTGGGCGAGTTGCGCAGCGAGCCGATCAGCCTGCAAGTACTGGCTCAGGAAGCCAGCAGCGAAAATCACGGCCCGGTGTTCATCGATGCCAGCCTCGATCAACCCGAGGTCTATGTGCAGGCCCAGGCGGTGCTGACCTTGAGCATCTACCACTCGGTGCCGCTGTACGATGACAGCAGCCTGAGCCCGCTGCAGATCGCCAACGCCAAGGTCGAGCCGCTGGGTGAGTCGCGCACCTTCGAGAAGGTAATCGACGGGGTGCGCCACGGTGTGATCGAGATGCGCTATGCGATCTACCCGCAGCAAAGCGGCGACCTCAGCATCCCGGCCCTGGTGTTCAGCGCCACGGCTGCGCAGAATGATGTCGAGCAGGAACTCAATGCGCCACGGGCTGGCAAACAAGTGCAGGTCAATTCCACACCACTGGTATTGACGGTCAACCCGATTCCCGCCGACTACCCGGCCAATGCGCCCTGGCTGCCGACCAGCAATCTGAGCCTGGAAGAGCACTGGAGCCCCGACCCGGCCCAGCAACAGACCCAGATCGGCGACTCCCTGACTCGTACCGTAACGGTGCAGGCCGAGGGTCTGTCCAGTGCCCAGCTGCCACCCTTACCGGCGACCGAAGTGACCGGCCTGCGCCGCTACCCGGACCAGCCGCAACTGCGTAACCAGGTCAATGACCGCGGTTTGCTCGGCATCCGTGAAGAGCGCGAAGCGCTGGTCCCGACCCACAGCGGCAGCCTGGAAATACCGGCCCAGGAAGTGTTCTGGTGGAACACCCGTGAAGATCACCTGGAGCACAGCAGCCTGCCTGCGCGCACCCTGCAGATTCAGGACAATCCGGCCCTGAGCGCCGACAAACCGGCGAATATCGATCCGGTCCGGGTGACTACGCGTCCGCTCTGGCCCTGGCAACTGAGCACCTTGCTGTTCGCCCTGACCACCCTGCTCGGCTTTACCCTGTGGTGGCGTGCCCGTTCGCAACCGGCGATTCTGCGCGCTGCTCAGGCCGGGCCCAGCCCGCGTACCCTGCTGGACGATCTCAAGCGGGCGTGCCAGGCCAACGACTCGCACGCCACCCGCCAGGCACTGGACGCCTGGGCCCGGCAACAACCGGAAACCCTGGCCGAAATGGCTGCCCGCTTTGTGCCGCTGTCCGATGCCCTGGACGGACTCAACGGTGCTCTCTACAGCGAAAGCGGGCAGTATTGGCAAGGTGATGAACTCTGGCGTGCCATCGGCACCATCCCGGCGGCTGAGCAAACCCAGCCGACTGCGAGCGAAAACGGCAGCCTGCCGCCGTTGTACCCCAAATAGGCAGCCCAAATAACCCAAGGCGTGACGCCCGCTGCGTTGCGCCCGCACTCTGCGGAACCCTTCATGCGTCTGTTTCACACCTCCGACTGGCACCTGGGACAAACCCTGCACGGCCAGGAACGCGACTTCGAACACGCCTGCTTCCTTGACTGGCTGCTCGGCCAACTCAAACTGCGCCAGCCGGATGCGCTGCTGATCGCGGGCGACATCTTCGACACGGTCAACCCACCGGTCAAAGCCCAGGAGCGCCTCTACGACTTCATCGTTCAGGCCCATGAGCAACAGCCGAAGCTGAACATTGTGATGATCGCCGGTAACCACGACTCGGGCTCGCGCATCGAGCTGCCGGCGCCCTTGATGCGGCGCCTGCGCACTCACGCCCTGGGGCGGGTGCAATGGCTCGATGACGGCGTGCTGGACAGCGATCGCCTGCTGATCCCCTTGACCAACGCACGCGGCAAGGTCACGGCCTGGTGCCTGGCGCTGCCCTTCCTGCGCCCGGCCGAAGTGACCGGTGCGCATCTGGGTGAAGACTACCTGCGCGGCATCGGCCAGGTACACGAGCGCCTGATCGCCGCCGCGCTGGAACGGCGCAAGCCGGGCCAGGCACTGATTGCCGTCAGCCACGCGCACATGGCCGGTGGTTCGGTGTCGGAGGACTCCGAACGCAGCCTGATCATCGGCAACGCCGAAGCCCTGCCCGCCAGCCTGTTCAGCAAGGACATCAGCTACGTGGCCCTGGGTCACCTGCACAAGCCGCAGCGGGTTAACCGCGAGGAGCGCATCCGCTACAGCGGCTCGCCGATTCCGTTGTCGTTCTCCGAAATCGGTTATCAGCATCAGATTCTCGAAATCGAACTCGACGGCAGCACCTTGGCCAGCGTCGAATCGCGCCTGATTCCGCGCGCTGTTCACCTGCAACGCCTGGGCCCGGCCCCGTTGGCGGAGATACTTGAGCAACTGGCCGACTTGCCGGTGGTTGACCTGCTCGATGACCCGCAACGCCAACCCTGGCTGGAGGTGCGGGTGCGCCTGGACGAACCGCAGCCAGACCTGCGCCAGCAACTGGAAAGTGCCCTGGATGGCAAAGCCGTACGCCTGGTGCGCATCGGTGCCGAGTACGCCGGCAACCGCGAAGGTGAGGACATGGATGATGCCGCACTCGTGGAACTGGGCCAGATGACCCCGCAGGAATTGTTCAGTCGCGCCTGGGCCCAGGCCTACGGCAACGCCGTGGACGAACAGACCCTGGCCGACTTCGCCCTGTTGTTGCAGGACGTTCAGCAACAAGAGGAACAGCCATGAAGATTCTCGCCATCCGCCTGAAGAACCTGGCATCCCTGGCCGGCCCGTTTGAACTTGATTTCACCGCCGAACCCCTGGCCAGCGCGGGTCTGTTCGCCATCACCGGCCCTACCGGCGCCGGCAAGAGCACACTGCTCGATGCCCTGTGCCTGGCGCTGTTCGGCACGGTGCCGCGGCTGAGTAATATCGGCCGCGAAACCAAGCTGCCGGAAGTCGACAGTGACATTCTCACCAGCGACCCGCGCACTTTGTTGCGTCGCGGCACCGGTAGCGGTTTTGCCGAAGTCGACTTCGTCGGCATCGATGGCCGCCGCTACCGCGCACGCTGGGAAGCCAACCGCGCCCGCGACAAAGCCAATGGCAAGCTGCAAGGCAGCCGCCAGAGCCTACACGACCTGGACAGCGAGCAACTGCTGAGCAACCAGAGCAAGGGCGAATACAAGCAACTGATCGAATCTTGCCTGGGCCTGAACTTTGAACAGTTCACCCGCGCCGTGATGCTCGCCCAGAGCGAGTTCAGTGCCTTCCTCAAGGCCGATGACAAAGACCGCAGCGAGCTGCTGGAAAAGCTCACCAACACCGCGATCTACAGTCAGTTGGGGCGTCGCGCCTACAGCAAGAGCAAAGAGGCCGAAGAGGCTCATAAAGCCTTGCAAGACCAAGCCGCCGGGGTTATGCCCATGGCCGCCGAAGCACGGGCTGAGCTTGACCAACGCTACACCGAGGCCCTGGAGCGGCTCAAAGGCGAACAGGCGCAATTGCGCCAGCTCGAACTGCAACGCGCCTGGCTGACCGAACTGCAGCAACTGCAAGCTCAGGTGCAGACCAGCAACGAACAACTGCTCAGCGCCCAGCAACACAGCGACAGCCTGCAACACGAGCGCTTGAACTTGCTGCGCCTGGAGCAACTGGCTCCGCAACGTCATCAGTTCGCCCGACAGCAGGCATTGAGCAGCCAGCTTGCGCCCTTGGCTGCCAGCATCAGCAGCTTGAGCCAACAGCACAGCGAACTGCAGACGCGCCAGCAACAGCTGCAGGATGATCAACACAACGCCCAGCAGGCGCTAAGCCAGGCCTTGAGCCAGCAAAGTGAAAGCGCACCGATGCTGCGTCAAGCCTTTGCCGAGCAGAACACCCTGGCCCGCCTGTCACAAGAACTGGGCAACTGCCAGTCACTCAAACAGCAGGCCGAACAGGCTTGTAGCGAAGGCCAGCAGCA
Organism: Pseudomonas sp. GZD-222; assembly: GCF_049310525.1. Lineage (NCBI taxonomy): Bacteria > Pseudomonadati > Pseudomonadota > Gammaproteobacteria > Pseudomonadales > Pseudomonadaceae > Pseudomonas > Pseudomonas sp. GZD-222. The sequence goes on along the minus strand of NZ_JBMOWO010000011.1, from coordinate 26,739 downwards.
GTTGCTGCAACTGACAGAACAGCAGCGACTGACTGAACAACGCCTCGGCCAGATCAGTGAACAGCTGCTTCAGAGTGAATCCCTCGCCGGCCTGGGTGACGCCTGGAACGCGTACCGCGATCGCCTGCAACAGCTGATGCAACTGGGCAACCGCCTCAACCAGGGGCGCGCCGAGTTGCCGGGGCTGCAAGCGCGGGTCAATGCGAGCAGCACCGAGCTGGAGCAACAACGCGCGGCCATCGCCCTGCTCTACCACGAAGCCCAGGCAGAACCCGAGGCCCTGGCAGAGCAAATCGGCCTGCTCGGTGAACTGCTGCAGAAAAATCGCCAGCAGCAGCGCCAGGTGGAGGAGCTCAGCCGCCTGTGGAATCAGCAGCAGGACCTCGAACAACGCCTGAATGCCCTGCGCGAACGCCAACAGAGCGCCCTCAAGCAGCGTGAGCAACTGATCAGTGCAGGCCTCAACGGCAAGAACCAGCTGACCGCTGCCGAGCAGGCCCTGAATGTCACCCGGCAACTGCTCGAACGCCAGCGCCTGGCCCGCAGCCAGAGTGTCGAAGAGCTGCGCGCACAGCTGGAAGACGATCAGCCTTGCCCGGTCTGTGGCAGCCAGGAGCACCCCTACCATCAACCGGAAGCCTTGCTGCAGAGTCTGGGGCGGCATGATCAGGATGAAGAACAGAACGCCCAGCAGACGGTCGATGAGCTGAAGAAACAGCTGGACGAACTGCGCACGCAACTGGGCGGCGTCAACGGTCAGATCAAGGAATACCTGCACCAGCAGGAGCAGCTATCCGAACAATTGCAAAGCCTGGCGCCCAGCCTGCAGGCGCATCCGCTGTACCCGGCGCTGTCCGACCAGGAGGTCAGCCAGCGCACGGCCTGGCTGGCACTGCAGTCGCGCCGCCTGAGCGATGACATCAATCGCGACGAACAACGCCAAAGCACCTTGCTGACCCTGCAGAAAGACGCTGCCCGCCTGCAGCAGCAAGTGCAGGCCGCGAGCGACGCCAGCCAGCAGGCCAATCAGCACCTGCAGCAACAACAACAAGCCCTTGGCGCTGATCAGGAGCGTCTGGAGCAGGAGCTGGAGAGCTTCGCCACTCTGCTACCCGCTGACACCCTCGATGAGTTGCGCCGTGAACCGGCTGCCGCGTTCCTGCGCCTGGACCAACAACTGGCCCTGCGCCTGGACCTGCTGCAACGGCACAAGGATGAACAGCACGAACACAACGAGCGCCAGCAAACCCTGGACAAAGCGCAGCTCCAGCAACAGGCGCGGACGCAAAAGCAGCAGGAGCTGCAGGCACAGTTCGCCGAGCTTGAGCGCCAACAGCAGCAGAGCCAGGCCAACCTCAGCGCACTGCTCGGTGAGCAACCCGGTGCCGAGCAGTGGCAGCAGCATCTGGAGCAGGCAGTCGAACACGCCCGCCAGCAAGAGACCCAGGCAGGCCAACAGCTACAACACACCCAGGCACGGTTGATCGAGCTGGCCAGCGACCTCAAGGCCAAGGGCGAACACTTGAGCGCGCTGGAACAAGAACACGCTGAAGTGCGCAGTCAGATCGAGCAGTGGCGCCAGCACCATCCCGAGCTGGATGACAGCGGCCTGGAACAGTTGCTGGCCCTGGATGACAACGCCGTCAGCCAGTTGCGCCAGCGTTTGCAGGACAGTGAAAAAGCCCTGGAGCAAGCGCAGATTCTGCTCAAGGAACGCCAGCAGCGCCTGGAGCAGCACCAGAACCTGGCCACGCCGGAACTGCCAGCCGAAGCGCTGGAACACGCACTGCAAGCCCTGCAGGAACAACTGGCCAGCAGCGAACAGACCTGCGCCGAACTGCGTGCCGAGCAAGCTGACGACCAGCGCCGCCAGCACGCCAACCAAGCGTTGGCCGACCGGATTACTCAGGCCTACGCCGAATGGCAACGCTGGGCGCGCCTCAATGCCTTGATCGGCTCGGCCACCGGTGACACCTTCCGCAAGATCGCCCAGGGCTACAACCTCGATTTGCTGGTGCATCATGCCAACGCCCAGTTGCGCCAGCTGGCCAAGCGTTATCGACTCAAGCGCGGCGGCAGTCTGCTGGGCCTGCTGGTGATGGATACCGAGATGGGTGATGAGCTGCGTTCGGTGCACTCATTGTCCGGTGGCGAGACCTTTCTGGTGTCCCTGGCCCTGGCGTTGGGCCTGGCGTCGATGGCGTCGAGTACCCTGCGCATCGAATCGCTGTTTATCGACGAAGGCTTCGGCAGCCTGGATCCGGAATCACTGCAACTGGCCATGGATGCCCTCGATGGCCTGCAGGCTCAAGGCCGCAAGGTCGCGGTGATTTCCCATGTGCAGGAAATGCACGAGCGCATCCCGGTACAGATCCAGGTGCGGCGTCAGGGTAATGGCTTGAGTACCGTGGAGGTCAGCGGATGATCCTCTACTCGTTCCGTCGTTGCCCCTGGGCCATGCGCGCACGTCTGGCCCTGCGCTACAGCGAGTGCCCGGTGGCAATCCGCGAAGTCAGCCTCAAGGCCAAACCGCCGGAGCTGCTTGAGCTTTCGCCCAAAGGCACGGTGCCGGTGTTGAGTGCCGGTGATCAGGTGCTCGAAGAAAGCCTGGATATCATGCGCTGGGCGCTGGCCCGGCATGATCCGCAGGATTGGCTGCTGCGCGCCGATCCTCAGGGCGCACGGGCGGCCGATGCGCTGATCGAACGCAATGATCGCGTGTTCAAGGCACAGGTCAACCTGTACAAATATGCCGAACGCTACCCGCAGCACTCACGCGAGTATTACCGGGCGCAGGCTGAACCCTGGCTGGCTGAACTGGATGAACGACTGGCGCAACGGTCCTACCTGTTCGCCGAACATCCGAGCCTGGCCGACGCCGCCTTGCTGCCGTTGATGCGCCAGTTTGCCGGAGTCGAGCCGGACTGGTTCGCCAGCGCGCCCTACCCGCACCTGCATGCTTGGCTGCAGGGCTGGTTGGAGTCGGCACTGTTCAAGGCGATCATGATGCGGTGACGCCCGTATCGCGGGGCAAGCCCGCTCCCACCACCCAGGCAGGAGCAGGCTTGCCCCGCGATTACAATGCCAGAATCGGCGAAGAATAGAGGAACAGCAACACCGCCAGGATCCGCCATTTCATGTCTTTATCCCCTAAGGACAAACGTCAATAAATTAGCGTCAAATTCAATCGCATGGCGATATGCTATTACCAGAAAATTTACACGCCTCAGTGCTGCGACTTGTGGTCCAGCGCGGCATAGAAGTTGGCGCTTTGCTGCAGGTATTTCTGGGTGTAGCTGAGGGTGGAGGATTTACGTTCGCTGATTTCAACTTGCGCGTGAGCAGGCAGGGCAACCGAAGCAGAAATGGCAGAAGCGGCGATGACCGGGAAGAGATTGAAGTTCATGGCGCTGACCTCGAAGTCTGTGGTTTGAAGTGGCCGTTTCAGGCCGTGGTCCAAACTTACGCCGCTCACGCGGCGCACAGAAATTCATTGCAGCAGTAGCCATTATCAAGGCTGTTGATAGTCAGTCGAGAAACTTCAGGTCCGACGGCGCATCCTGAGGCAGCTTCTGCAGCGTCTCACCGAGCATGCCACTACGCGGATCGCGACGGATCACCACGATCTCGTTGCTCTTCTGGTTGGCCACCAGGAGGAACTTGCCGGAAGGGTCGATGGTGAATTCCCGAGGATGGTCACCCTCAACGCTGCGGCGCTGCACCTGCATCAACTTGCCGCTGTCTTCATCGACGGCGAAAACCAGTAGCTCGTTGGCGGTACCGCGGTTACTGACATACAGAAAGCGCCCGTCCGCCGACAAATGCAAGGCGCCCGCGGCCTTGGCCGACGCGTCATTCTGCTCGGTCAGCGGCAAACGCTGGAGCTCCACCAGTTTGCCGTCCTCATGGGCGAAGACCACCACTTGCGCGCTCATCTCCAGGGTCAGGTAAGCCTGCTTGCCATCACTGCTGAACAGCAGGTGCCGTGGCCCGCTACCCGGCGGCAGATCGACCGCCGCTGGCTCGGCGGGGCTCAGTGGGTGCTTGGGACTGGCGCCGTCATAGCGGTAGACAAACACCTTGTCGGCACCCAGATCGCTGGCAAACACGTAATGCCCATCCGGCGAAGACACCACCGAATGTACATGCGGCCCGGCCTGGCGTTGCGGGTTGGCACCGCTGGCCTTGTGCTGGTCCTGCTGCACCGAGGTCGCCAGTTTGCCGTCCTTGGCCACCGGCAGCACACTCAGGCTGCCACCAGGAGTCGGCTGGACACCGTAGTTGGCCACGAACAGGTAGCGCTGGTCATGGCTGAGGCTGGCATGGGTCGGCTCGTCGCCGTTGCTGCTGACCTGATTCAGGGGCTTCAGGGTGCCGTCTTTGGCGCTGATGGAAAAACTGCTGGCCTGGCCCTTGCCCGCGCCATTCTCGTTGACCGCAAACAGCAGGCGATTGTCGACTGAGAGGGTCAGCCAGGAGGGGTTTTCGCTCTTGAGAACCTGCAACGGCTTTGCATCAATCTGGCCGCTGTCACTGTTGAACGCGTAACGGTAGAGCCCCTCACTGGCACCCTCGGTGTAACTGCCCACCAGCAACTGCGCGCCGTGGGCGGTGGCAAACACACTCATGGCACTAGCGATCAGCAGGGTCGTCAGCTGGCGTTTCATCGTCATCCTCGTCCGGGGCGCGCAAGGCACTCATACAGACTAGTCGATGCTCGGCGCTGTCGGCAGCGATCAGCCACTCCCCACCGTCTGCACGGGCGGCGGCGATTTGCTCGGGGGTGAAGGACCACTTCTTCAGGGCGCGGCCGTCCATGCATTCGATGTGCAGGCCGGTGTCGTCGAAGGTGAAGCCGAAGGCGTGCAGGCCGTCAATCAGGAGCATGTCGCAGGACTGCAGGGCGTGGGAAAGGGTTGTCATCAGGCGGGTATCGTCAGAAAAAACTTATGATACCTGAAAGCATCGCGGGGCAACTCGGGTCGCAGCAGTGCGGCGACCCGAATTACCCCGCGATTAGCATCTATCAATGGGCGAAAATCGATCCCCCCGCCTTGCCCGCCATCTTCTCCGGCTTGATCAGGAAACGCGCCAGTGCTGGCAACAGCCACAACGCACCGAACATGTTCCACAGCAGCATGAAGGTCAGCATCAGGCCCATGTCGGCCTGGAACTTGATGGCCGAGAAGATCCAGGTGCACACACCGATGGCCAGACACAGACCGGTGAACAGCACCGCTTTACCGGTGGACTTGAGGGTCTGGTAGTAAGCCTCCTGCAACGGCAACCCGGCACGCAGGAAACTCTCCAGGCGGCTGTAGATGTAAATGCCGTAGTCCACACCGATGCCCACACCCAACGCCACCACCGGCAAGGTCGCAACCTTGACGCCGATGCCCATGAAGGCCATCAGCGCGTTACCCAGTACCGACGTCAGCACCAGCGGCAGCACGATACACAGGGTCGCGGCAAAGGAGCGGAAGGTGATCATGCACATTACCGCCACACAGATGTACACCAGGATCAGGATGGTCAGCTCGGCCGACTTGATCACTTCGTTGGTGGCCGCTTCGATACCGGCGTTACCGGCGGCCAGGAGGAATTCCAGGCCTTCCTTGTTGTGGGTATCGGCGAATTCCTGCACTGCCTTGACCGCTCGGTCCAGGGTTTCGGCCTTGTGGTCGTTGAGGAACACCAGTACCGGCGCCAGCGAGCAGTCGGCGTTGTACAGGCCATCAGCACGGGAGATGGAGCTGTTGAGGACGTCCGGGTTACGCGACAGGCTTTCCCATTTCAGGTTGCCTTCGTTCATGCCCTTGATCATCTGCTTGGAGACAGTGACCAGGGAAATTGCCGACTGCACGCCCGGAGTGTTTTCCATCTTCCACATCAGCTCGTCGATCGGCGCCATGGTCGAGTAGATCGAGCAGCCCTCGGTCGGGGTCTTGACCATCACCACCAGTACGTCGGAACTGGTCGAGTAGTTGTTGATGATGAAGCTGTTGTCATTGTTGTAGCGCGAATCCGGACGCAGCTCCGGCGCGCCCTGGTCGAGGTCGCCGATTTTCAGGTTCTGGCTGTACCAGAGGCCACCACCGAAGGCCAGCAAGGCCAGGACGATGGACACCGGCGCAACTTTGGCGCTGGCGAAGTTGGACAGCAGACGCCAGAACGGATGTTCGCGGGTCGCGTCCTTCTTGCTGCGTTCGATAGCCTTCTTGCTGATGCCGACATAGGAGATCGCCACCGGCAACAGGATCAGGTTGGTGAACACGATCACCGCCACGCCGATCGAGGCGCCGATGGCCAGTTCGCGGATCACGCCGATGTCGATGATCAGCAGGGTAATGAAGCCCACGGCGTCAGCCAGGATGGCAATCATCCCCGGCAGGAACAATTGGCGGAAAGTGCGCCGCGCCGCGGTCAGGGCGTTGTCGGCGTCGCTCGACTGCAAGGCGATACCGTTGATCTTCTGGACCCCATGGGAAATACCGATGGCGAAGATCAGGAACGGCACCAGCATCGAATACGGATCAAGGCCGAAACCTACCGCATGCATCAGCCCCAACTGCCAGACCACAGCCACCAGGGTGGTGATCAGCACGGCGATGGTGCTGCGGATACACCAGGTGAACCAGTACAGCAGGATCCAGGTGATCACCAGGGCGATGGCAAAGAACATCGCCACCATGACCAGGCCATCGATCAGGTCGCCGACCTTTTTCGCAAAGCCGACGATGTGCACCTTCACATTGGGGTTCTGGGCCTGGAACTTGTCGCGTATCTTCTCTTCCAGCTGATGGGAGAACTGCTGGTAGTCGAGTTTGATCAGCTTGCTCTGGTCCTGCGGATCCGGGTAGGACTCCAGCAACGGCACATCAATGATGCTCGATTTGAAGTTGTTGCCGACCAGACGCCCGACCTGCCCGGACTTGAGCACGTTGTTGCGCAATTGTTCGAGGCTGTCGCCCGAACCATCGTAGGTGTTGGGAATGACTTCGCCACCGGCAAAGCCCTCTTCGGTCACCTCGGTCCAGCGTACGCTAGGGCTCCACAACGACTTGAGCCCGGAGCGGTCGACGCCGGGAATGTAGAACACCTCGTCGTGAATCTGACGCAGGGTCTCCATGTAGTCCTTGCTGAAGATATCCCCATCGGTGGCTTCCACCGAGATACGCACGGTGTTGCCGAGGTTGGCCAGGTCGTTGCGGTGCTCGAGCATCTTCTCGATGAAGGGGTGCTCAAGCGGAATCATCTTCTCGAAACTGGTCGAAGGACGGATCTGCGTGGCCTGCCAGAACAGGAACACACTGACCAGCAGGCAGATGAGGATCACCACCGGGCGGTTGTTGAAGATCAGGCGCTCGAGCAGCGTCGCCTTGTCCTGATGGTGTTGCTGCTGATTCATGTTGAACTGCTCCTGCCGGCTCATGGCTGTACTCCTTCGGCGCCCTGGGCCGAGGCCAGGTGTACGCCACCCTGGCCAACCAGCACCAGGCCATCGCCGTTCTTGCCGCTGACACCCGCCAGGGCGATACGGTCCGAACGGTTGTAAACGCTGAAGGTCTGGCCGTCGTCACTGCTGCGCAGGACGGTGCCGCCATTGCCGACCAGCACCAGGCTGCCATCATCGAGAAGCGTAGCGCTTGCCAGGCCAAATTCGAGGGCGCCGCGGGCACCGTTCAATTCGATCTGTTGCCAGCTGTCGCCAAAATCGCTGGAGCGGTAGAGGTTGCCGCGCAATCCATAGGCCAGCAGCGTACGTGGCTGGGCAGTACCAATCACGCCGAACAGCGAACCCTGGTAAGGGCCTTCAAGTTTTTGCCAGGTCTGGCCGTCGTCGCTGGAACGGAACATGCTGCCCTGTTCGCCAACAATGAACAGGCCGGCGTCTTTCACTTGGGCGATGCCATTGAGATGGAACTGGTCTTCGTTGTCCAGGCGGTCGGCGACATCGTTCCATTGCTTGCCAGCGTCGCTGGTTTCCAGCAGCGCACCGTAGGCACCCACGGCAAAGCCGTGCTGGACGTCCTTGAACCAGACATCCAGCAGCGGGGCTTCACGTTGCAGGTCTTCGAATTGCTTGGTCCAGGTCACACCACCGTCAGCGCTGACGAGAATCTGCGCATCATGGCCGACCGCCCAGCCGTGCTTGTCGTCGACAAAATACACAGAGGTGAGCAGTTGCCGGGTAGGCACCTTGGATTGGGTCCAGGACTTGCCCTGGTCATCGGAGAACAGAATATGGCCGCGATCACCGACGGCGATCAGGCGTGAACCTGCGCGGGTGACGTCCAGCAACAGGCTTTTTTCGGCTTTGGCCGATTCGGTGGAGTAGACCGGTGTCTCGGACGCTGCCGCCTCGACCGTGCCGGCCCACAGTCCAATTGCCAGCACCAGCGCTGCGCCGGCGGTCAATGTCCAAGGGCGTACGCGCACTGCGTCACCGGTACCTGCCATGTACGGCTCGGTCATAGATCTGTTCCCCGATTATTGTTATGTGGGTCAATCTATTTGCAGGTACTGCCAAAAACCGTGTTCCAGAGCCCCGCAATAGCTGAGATCAATCCTATCGGGGTTTGTGAAGGGCTGACAACGAACGGGACGTTATCTTTTGTTAAGCGGGAAACAATCGCGGGGAAACCCCCCTCCCACCGGCCACACCCTCCCCCGTTGGGGTGGGGGGAGGGGTCTTCCCCCGCGATATAGCCGTTAGGCCAGGCTCTTGCTCACGACTTCATACACGTCGCTGGACAGCGAACCGGAGGCCAGGATGCGCTCAAGCTCAGCCTTCATCAGCGCCTGACGGGCGCCATCGTACTTGCGCCAGCGGGTCAGCGGCGCCAGCTGGCGCGAAGCGATCTGCGGGTTGAGGGCGTTGAGCTCGATCACCAGGTCGGCCAGGAAGCGATAGCCAGAACCATCAGCGGCATGGAAGTTGACCAGGTTCTGCCCGGCGAAGGCACCGATCAGGGCGCGAACCTTGTTTGGATTCTTCATGGTGAACGCCGGATGCTGCATCAGCGCCTTCACCCGCGCCAGGCCACCCGGGAGGGTGCTGGCCGCCTGCACACTGAACCATTGGTCCATGACCAGCGGGTTGTCCTTGAAGTTTTCTGCAAAGACTTCCAGCGCCTTGGCGCGCTCCGCCTCGAATGGCGAGTTGACCAGCACGGCCAGCGCGGTCAGGCGCTCGGTCATGTTGTCACAGGCGTCGAACTGCTCCAGCGTCGCGGCCACCACCTCAGGTTTACCACTGAGCATCAGGTACGACAGGGCGATGTTCTGCAGGCTACGGCGGGCAAAATGCTCGGCCTCGGCGACGTACTCGGTGCTGCGCGACAGGCCACGATTGGCCTGGTAGCGCGCATTCAGGGCGTCGAACAGCTGATCGGCGATCTGCTTGCGGGCGAACTCGCGAGCGGCGTGAATGGCATCGACATCCGCCACTTCGCTGATTTCGGTGAGGTAGGCTTCGCTTGGCAGCGAGAGCATCTCGGCGACCATGGCCTGATCCAGTTGCTCGTTGGCCAGCACCGTGCCCAGTGCAGTAACCAGACGCTGGTCGAGCACCAGCGTACTGCCCTGCTGATGCTGGGCGATGAGTTCCTGCAGCACCTGCACCGACAACTGCTGGCCAGCTTCCCAGCGATTGAAACCGTCGCTGTCATGCTGCATGAGGAACATCAGCTGATCGCGATCGTAGGGGAAGCTCAGCTTCACCGGCGCACTGAAGCCGCGCAACAGCGACGGCAACGGCTTGCCAGCAACGTCGACGAAAGTGAAAGTCTGCTCGGCCTCGGTCACCGACAGCACACGCGAGGTGCCGGCAGCCGCCGCTTCACCTTGCAGGCGCAGGGCAATGTCGTTGCCCTGGGCATCGAGCAGGCCGAGCTCGACCGGGATCACGAACGGCTTCTTCTCGACCTTGTCCGGGGTCGCCGGGTAGCTTTGACGGAAGGTCAGGCTGTAGGTCTGCGCGGTGCTGTCGTACGACTCGCTGACCGCCAGACGCGGGGTACCGGCCTGGCTGTACCAGCGCTTGAACTGGGTCAGGTCGACGCCGTTGGCATCTTCCATGGCCTTGATGAAGTCGTCGCAGGTCACGGCCTGGCCGTCGTGGCGCTCGAAGTACAGGTCGCTGCCTTTGCGGAAACCGTCAGCCCCCAGCAAGGTACGCACCATGCGCACCACTTCCGAGCCCTTCTCGTAGACGGTCAGGGTGTAGAAGTTGGAGATCTCGATAAAGCTGTCCGGGCGCACGGCGTGGGCCATGGGGCCGGCATCTTCGGCGAACTGGTGGGTACGCAGGTAGGCCACGTCCTCGATACGCTTGACCGTACGCGAGTTCATGTCGGCACTGAATTCCGAGTCGCGGAACACCGTGAAGCCTTCCTTGAGCGACAGCTGGAACCAGTCGCGGCAGGTCACGCGGTTGCCCGACCAGTTGTGGAAGTATTCGTGCGCTACCACCGCCTCGACCCGCTGGTGCGCGGCATCGGTCGCGGTTTCGGCGCGGGCCAGCACGCAACTGGAGTTGAAGATGTTCAGGCCCTTGTTTTCCATGGCACCCATGTTGAAGTCGTTGACCGCGACGATCATGAAGATATCCAGATCATATTCGCGACCGTAGACCTCTTCGTCCCAGCGCATGGACTTCTTCAGGCTGGTCATGGCGTGCTGGCATTTGTCGATGTTTTCCGGCTCGACATAGATGCGCAGGGTTACGTCACGACCCGACTGACGGGTGAACTTGTCTTCGACACACCACAGGTCACCGGCTACCAGAGCAAACAGGTAAGCCGGTTTCATGAACGGGTCTTCCCAGGTCGCCCAGTGCCGGCCATCTTCCTGCGGCCCGGTACCGACCGGGTTGCCGTTGGACAACAGCACCGGGTAGCGATGCTGCTCGGCAATCACCGTGGTGGTGAACTTGCTCATTACGTCCGGGCGATCGAGGTAATAGGTGATCTTGCGGAAGCCTTCGGCCTCGCACTGGGTGCAGAACATGCTGCCGGATTTGTACAACCCTTCCAGCGCGGTGTTACTTTCCGGGTGGATCTTCACGCTGGTGTCGAGGGTGAAGGTCGCGGCCTTGGGTTGCACGGTCAGGTGGCTGTCATCGAGCTGGTAGTCGCCAGCGCTCAGGGCCTGGTCGTCCAGTGCCACGCTGAGCAGCTCCAGCTGCTGGCCATCGAGGACCAGCGGCGGCAGACCGGCGCCACGAGCGGGGTTGCGGCGCATGACCAGCTGCGCGTGGACCAGGCTGTGGTCCTCGAACAGTTCGAAGGTCAGGTGCGTCTCGTCGATCAGGTACTCGGGTGCCTGATAGTCCTTGAGGTAGATCACTTGCGGCTGTTCGGTACGCATGTGGCGGTCCTTTTTACTGATGCACGGCGATCTGGTACGCCGTGTATTTGCGAATATTGATCACACCGGTATCGAAGATCAGGTACTGGCCCTTGATGCCGAGCAGCGTGCCCTCAGCCACCGGGTTCTTGTCCAGGTTGAAGCTGACGATCTTGCTCGGGTAGGCCTCGACCGGGTAGCGGATTTCCAGGACTTCGGCGTCGCTCAGCGGCTGGATGGCCTGCAGACCGAAGCGCGCTTGCAGGGCGCTGAAGCCCTCGGCACAACTATCGAACAATTGATCGCGCACAGCCAGCAGGTCAACCGCCTCGGCATCGCCCTTGAGCAGCGCACGCCAGTTGGTGCGATCGGCGACCTGGCTTCTGAACAGGTCTTCGACCAGCCCCGATTGCTGGCGCGTGGCGACCCGCACAATCGGCAGGGCCTGGCTTGCACCCTGATCAAGCCAGCGGGTGGGCAGCTGGCTGGCACGGGTGATGCCGACCTTGATACCCGAGGAGTTGGCCAGGTACACCACATGATCGGTCATGCAGAACTGCTCGCCCCAGGCAGGTTCGCGGCAGGTGCCTTGATCGTAGTGGCATTTCTCCGGGGCCATGATGCACACATCACACTGGGCCAGCTTGGTCATGCACGGGTAGCAGTAACCCTGGCTGAAGCTGGTCTTGGTCTTGCGACCACAGTGGCTGCAATGGATGGCACCGAGGTATTCCAGGCGCAGGGTTTTGCCGATCAGCGGATTGACCGGTACTTCCTGCTCGCCCAGACGAAAAGCGTACTGCACCACCGGCGCGTCGAGACGCGCCGACATTTTACTGATGGAGCCGCGGCCAAGTTCGATCAATGGATCGCATCCGACTTGAACAGGATGTTGGCGACCGGTGCCGACTTCGAGCTGCATTCTTGCGGGCCCATGTAACCGGTGCGCTGCTCTTCCGGCAGGTTCTGCATCTCCCAGGCGATCACCGCTTGCAGCGACAGTTCTTTCTGCTCGGTGGTGAGCTTGCGCCCATCCGCCCATTTACCCAGTTCCACGGCCAGTTTCAGGCTCTCGTAGATTTCCGGGGTGATGTTTTCGATCATTTGCGCAAAAGTGGACATAGCGTCTCCCAAATCAAATCGTCAGTTTACGCCGGGCCAACGCCCCGCCCAAGAGCCCGCTAAGGCAACCGACCAACAACCCGCCGACGTGGGCGGCGTTGGCGATCTGGCCGAAGCCCAGCAGGCTGACCAGTCCGGACAGGCACAGCAGCAGCCAGACCAGCATCATTACCAATACCCCACGCGGCATGCGATAGACCGCATTGGGCGCCAGCCATTGGTACACCCAGAGATGCCCGAGCAGCCCGTAAAGCACGCCCGACAGGCCGCCGAACAGACTCGGTCCGCCGAACAGGTACTGCGCGACGTTGGATACCAGGCTGAACAGCAGGGTCAGGCTCAGCAGCGACCAGGGCCCCTGGCGCAGCTCGATGCGCCGGCCCAGTTCCCAGTACCACAGGGCGTTCATGGCCAGGTGGAGGATGCCGAAATGCACCAGCATCGGCGTGAACAGGCGCCACCATTGGCCGTCTGCCAGGCTTGCGGCCAGCGGGGTGAAATACAGGTAGTCGCCCTGCACGCGAAAATCGAGAAAGGTCAGCCAGCTCAGGGTGGCAAAGTTGTCCCCAAGCCCGGTCAGCCCAGCCACGATCAGGCACAACAGCAGCACCACTGCCGTGGCTTTGCTGGTCCGCAGCTGTTCCGCGATGGATGGCCTTGCCGGTGGCGCCAGCGCGGTATCGGCCGGCAACTGGAAGTCGGCATCGCCCTCGGGAAAGCGCTGGTACAGGTCGCGGACATCCTCGGCGAGGTTTTCCGCCACCCAGAGCACCTGTTCGCCGCCCTCCTCGCTGACCCGATGGGGCACCTGCAGGCGCCGCAGCAGCCCGACAAAGCCACTCAGGTCAATGTTCAAGGGCATGCGTAACACCACCACTGCACTCATTGGCTGGCCTCCGGCCGGTCCACATCGACCCAGACGAATTTGCGCGGGTCGATTCGGGTTTCATCATCAAGACGGTATGCGACCAGCTTGCCATACAGCACTGCACTGTAATCCAGGCAGGCCAGGTTGGAGCGAATCGGTGCCGGTTTGCCACTGCGCCAGTAATGGCCGACGAACAACATCGGCTCATCTTCGCCGTAACGCAGCAAGGCGTTCTTCTGAGTGTGACTGAGCGGCGTACTGGCAACCTTCTCGGGCAAGGCATCGGGCTGGAAGACGATATCGCCGTAGGTTTGCGGGTCTTCTTCCCAGAACTTGGTGCGGAAGAAGGCGCGGGTCAGACCGTCGCCTCCGGTCAGGGTCAGACCGTCCGGCAGGCGCATGTCGGTGCCCCGCAGCAAACGGTTGCACACGGTCGCGGCAAAACTGTCGGGCTCCGCAGAGGCCTGAATGAAATGCTCGTCGATACAGCCATCGGGGTGATGCTTGCGCAACTCCCCGATCAATCGTGGATCCCAGCAGGCGTGGACCAGGCGGAAACGCCCGGCATCGAGAAACAGCGGTAGCTCGTAGAACCATTCGAGAAAATCGTGCCAGTCACCTGGATGGTTCTCGAACTGGGTCAGGGTTTCGTAGATCAGGCGGCCGTGGCGCGGGTTGTGCTCGCGCACGAACTGCTTGCCGCTCTCGGGCAAGGCCGGGGTGTTCCAGCCCAGGGCGTTGTACTCGTGATTGCCCATGATGCAGCGGGCCTGGCCGGCATCGACCATGTCATGGACGATATGCAGCGCCTCGCGGATCCGCGGGCCGCGGTCGATGATATCGCCAAGGAACAGTGCCTGGCGCTGGGCATGGCGCCAGACCCCGCCCTGGCGTTTGTAGCCGAGGGCATCGAGCAGGCGTTCGAGGGTGTGCGCACAGCCGTGCACGTCACCAATCAGGTCGTAACTACGGGCTGGATCGAGCATCACTCGCCTCCACCACCCAGGCGGCTGCCCCAACCGAGTTTGGTCCGGCAGACCTCGTAGTAATTGTGGTCCAGCGGATGGATCAGGCGCAGCTTCTGCGGCTTCTTGTTCACCGTGATGGTATCGCCCGGCGCGCAGGTGAAGTGGTTCTGGCCGTCACAGGAAATCTGCGGATAGATCTGCAGGTCCTTGGACACCACGATCTTCAGCTCACTGTTGCCATCGACCACAATCGGCCGTCCGGACAGGGTGTGCGGATACATGGGCACGATGACGATGGCGTCGAGTTTCGGGTGCATGATCGGCCCGCCCGCCGACAGCGCGTAGGCGGTCGAACCGGTCGGGGTCGCGACGATCAGGCCGTCGGCCTTCTGGCTGCAGACGAACTGGCCATCGATGTAGATTTCGAACTCGATCATCCGCGTCGACTTGCCCGGGTGCAGCACCACATCGTTGAGCGCATCGCCCTGACCGATGGCTTCGGCATGACGGCGTACTTCGGCCTGCAGCAGAAAGCGGTTTTCCACCAGGTAATGACCGTCGAGCACTTCGGCGACCTTTACCTCCAGCTCGTCAGGGCGGATATCGGTGAGAAAGCCCAGGCTGCCGCGGTTGATCCCCAGCACTGGCGTGTTGTGCTTGGCCAGCGCACGGGCGGCGCCGAGCAGACTGCCATCGCCGCCGACGACGATGACCAGGTCGCAGACCTCGCCCAACAGCTTGCGCGATGAGGTCTGCAGGCCGTGGCCGGGCAGGACTTCGGCGATAGTGTCTTCGAGGATGACGTGCAGATGCCGTTGCAGCAGGAATTTTTTCAGTCGGCGAATAGTATCGAGCACTTGGGAGCTGCCAAGGCGACCGATGATACCGATATTGCGAAATTGCTCCATGGGGCTCCTGCTAGGCACTACGGCGGGTAAAGAGGCGAGGTTCGCCAAAGAGTTCGATTATGGGCGAAAGCGCCGGGTAGCGGCAAACACCGGAGAAAATCGCCAAGGCCCGGGGCTTAGGGACTATGCTCGCTGGATGAACCCTTTTCCCGGCCTGATCGACCTGCCCCGCCAGTTGCGCCAGCCCCAAGTGCGCGACCTGGCCTGGGTCATCCTCGCGCCACCGATGCTCCACGACACGCCCTGGCCCCAGCGTCATCCGCTGGCTGCCAGCGACTGGGTCGCGCACCCCGGGCGTCTGCATCAGTGGCTGCATGCCCTTGATCGCGACCGCAGCGCACTGGATCACTGGTTGAATCTAGTCACCACCCGGCGCCTGGGTCTGTACTACGAACGTCTCTGGCAGTTTGCCTTGCAGCAGGCCCCAGGGGTCGAGTTGCTGGCCGCCAATCTGCCGATCCGTACCGGTGGCCACACCCTGGGTGAGCTGGATATTCTGCTGCGCGATGCTGAAGGCGTGCATCACCTGGAACTGGCCATCAAGCTTTATCTGGGGCCACCCGGCGGCGATGGCAAGGATCCGGCGCACTGGCTCGGCCCAGGCTGCCATGACCGCCTGGACCGCAAGCTGGCGCATCTGACCGGTCACCAACTGCCAATTTCCGCCCGGGCAGAGAGCCGCGAAGCCCTGGCCGCACTGGATATCGAGCAGTTCAGTGCCCAGCTCTGGCTCGCGGGCTACCTGTTCTATCCCTGGCCCGGTCATGCCGATTCACCCGAGGGCTCACACCCACAGCATTTGCGTGGACAGTGGTTGCATCAGCGGGATTGGCAGGGCTTTGTCGAGCAAAACCCTGGATGCTGGCAGCCGTTGCCGCGCCAGGCCTGGCTGGCGCCGGCGCGGTGTATGCCTGAGGAGCGTTGGATTCAGGCACGCTTTAGTGCCTGGTTGCAGGAGCTTGATCCGCTGGCACCTGCACAGCTGCTGGTGCGTTTGGTCGAAGGCCTGGACGGAGACTGGGAGGAAGCGCAGCGGGTGTTTCTGGTGTCTGATGTGTGGCCGAATTTATCGGGGTGACTGCAGTTGATCGCGGGGCAAGCCCGCTCCCACCGGTTCTGCACTGCTCCTGTGAGAGCGGGCTTGCCCCGCGATCAAATCCACCACTACCCCAAGCTCAAACGCAGCGCCAACGCCGCCAAGGTCAGCAGCAACACCGGCACGGTCAGCACAATCCCGACCTTGAAGTAGTAGCCCCAACCAATCTTCAACCCTTTGCGCTCCAGCACATGCAACCACAACAAGGTGGCCAGGCTGCCAATCGGGGTGATCTTCGGTCCCAGGTCGCTGCCGATCACGTTGGCGTAGATCATCGCTTCCTTGACCACACCGCTGGCGGAACTGGCGTCAATCGACAGCGCGCCAATCAGCACGGTCGGCAAGTTGTTCATCACCGACGACAGCAATGCCGCCAGCAACCCCGTACCCATCGCGGCGCCCCACACTCCGCCTGCGGCGAAATCATCGAGCCAGCCGGCCAAGTAATCGGTCAGCCCCGCGTTGCGCAAGCCATAGACCACCAGGTACATGCCCAAGGAGAACACCACGATATGCCAGGGCGCCTCCTTGAGCACCTTGCGTGTGGATATCTTGTGCCCGCGCGCGGCCACCAGCAGCAGGACTGCGGCACACACCGCCGAGATTGCACTGATGGGGATACCCAGCGGCTCCAGGGCAAAGCAGCCGATCAGCAGGATCGCCAGCACCAACCAGCCGGCAACGAAGGTCGCCGGGTCGTGCACGACGCTACGCGGGCGATCCAGTTGCAGCGGGTCGTAGTCGGCCGGGATATCGCGGCGGAAATACCACAGCAGCACCGCCAGGGTTGCCGCCACGCTGACCAGGTTGACCGGCAGCATCACCGCGGCATAGCGGTTGAAACCGATGCCGAAGAAGTCCGCCGAAACGATGTTGACCAGGTTCGACACCACCAGCGGCAAGCTTGCGGTATCGGCGATAAAGCCTGCAGCCATGACAAAGGCCAAAGTCGCCGCGGGACTGAAGCGCAAGGCCAGGAGCATGGCCACCACAATCGGTGTGAGGATCAAGGCCGCCCCGTCATTGGCGAACAACGCCGAAACCAGCGCCCCGAGCAGCACGATGTAACAGAACAACCGTCGCCCACTGCCCCGCCCCCAGCGCGCCACATGCAGCGCCGCCCAGGCAAAGAAGCCGGCAGCATCGAGCAACAGGCTGATGATGATCAGTGCAATGAAGGTGCCGGTGGCATTCCAGATGATCTGCCAGACCACCGGGATATCGCCCCACTGCACCACGCCGCTGAGCAATGCCAGCAAGGCCCCCCCCGTTGCACTCCAGCCAACCCCCAGGCCCCGGGGTTGCCAGATCACCAGGGTAATGGTCAGGAGGAAAATCAGCGACGCCATCAGCATTACAGAAGCCTTGGAAATAAAAGTGGGCGAAACGGCGGATTCTAGCGACAGATCAATGTGGTGTTGGCAATTATTTGTTGCAATAAGCAAGTAATCAGCTGCCCGCCGATTACAGTGATATCACTGCGCCAAAAGAGCGCGGATCCAGACCTGATCACGAGGAATGACCATGACCCTGAAGACTCCCCCGGCTCGCTATGGCGGCCTGTCGATTACCTTGCACTGGTTGATGCTGGTGCTGTTGGCGGCGGTGTATGCGCTGATCGAACTGCGCGGACTGTTTCCCAAGGACAGCGTCGAGCGCAACCTGATGAAAGACCTGCATTTCATGCTCGGCCTGACGGTATTCGTGCTGGTCTGGCTGCGTCTGGCGCTGCGCCTGGGCCGGCCGGCGCCGCCGATCGTCCCGGCCCCTCCGGCCTGGCAGACCGGCCTTGCGCACCTGATGCATCTGGCCTTGTACCTGCTGATGATCGGCCTGCCGCTGGCCGGCTGGCTGATTCTCAGCGCGGCCAACAAACCGATTCCCTTCTATGGCTTTGAGCTGCCCGCGCTGATCGCGCCGGACCCGGACATGGCCAAATTCATCAAGGGCTGGCACGAACGCATCGGCAGCTGGGGTTACTGGCTGATCGGCCTGCATGCCCTGGCCGGGCTCTATCATCACTATGTACAGCGGGATAACACCCTGGTGCGCATGCTGCCACGCAACAACTAGGCAAAACCGCGGCGGCCCTGCAGGCCGCCGCTGTGCAGGAAGATCAGGCGAGTGCCGGGGGTGAAAGCACCGGCTTCAACCTGCTCGCGTAGCGCCAGCAGGGCTTTTCCGGTGTAAAGCGGCTCCAGTGGCACGCCGGACTCGGCTTCGCAGGCGGCGATAAACGCCAGCAGCGCCTCATCGACCTTGGCAAAACCTCCACGACTGGCATCGTACAAGCGGTATCCATCAGCCCCGGCCAAGGCTTCGACCTGGGCCGGTACGCCATGGTCGAGCGGTACCGCCAACGCGCCGTGGACCTGATGTTCACCTCTTTCTGCCAACACCAGCCCCGCCAGGGTAGTGCCGGTTCCCGCTGCCAGCCACCAGGCGTCATAGTCCAGCCAGCCCAACGCCGCCAATTGTGCCCGCGCCTGTTCAACGATCAAGGCACAGCCTTTGGCGCCCAGCGCGCCGCCACCCCCTTCGGGCACACAGTGCCAACCCGGGTACTGCGCTTGCCAGGGCAACCAGAAGTCCGGTTGGTGACGCGCGCGATAGCCGCCATACCCCAGCCAGTGCAGGTGCATGCCGAAGTCTTGCAGGTCACGAACGGTGGGGGTGTCCTGCGGATGGCCGCGCAACAGGCCTGCGGTAGCAAAGCCGAAGCGTTTTCCGGCCGCTGCCAGCGCGTGCAGGTGATTGGAATGCGCGCCGCCCAGGCTGATGACGCCGGGGGCGCCCAGTTGTCTGGCCAAACGCAGGTGTTCAAGAAGTTTGAACCACTTGTTGCCGCTGATCAGCGGGTCAATCAGGTCCAGGCGCAGCAGCGCCAGCTCGACGCCGAACGGGCGTAACCAGTTCAACTCCAGGCGCTGCAGGGGGGCGATGGGAAGTGTGTCAAAACCGCTCATGTACAAGATCACTGCCGCAGGGAAACAGCAGTCTAACAGCGCGGCGGGATGAGCATCCCGCCGCGCGCAGCACTCAGAGCTCAGCGGCCAGGCGCGAACCCTGGTTGATCGCCCGCTTGGCATCCAGCTCGGCAGCCACATCAGCGCCACCGATCAGGTGCACGGACTGGCCGGCAGCCAGCAATCCATCCTGCAGCTCGCGCAGCGGGTCCTGGCCGGCACAGATCACCACATTGTCGACAGGCAACACCTGCGGCTCGCCCTCGGCGATACGGATGTGCAGGCCTGCATCATCGATACCCAGGTATTCGACGCTGTTGAGCATCTGTACCTGCTTGTTCTTCAGGCCCGTGCGGTGAATCCAGCCAGTGGTCTTGCCCAGGCCATCACCGACCTTGGATTTCTTGCGCTGCAGGAGGAACACCTGACGCGCCGGTGCATGAGGTTCAGGCTTGATGCCAGCCACCCCGCCGCGGGCCTCCAGTGCGGTATCGATACCCCACTCCTTCCAGAATGCTTCGCGGTCCTGGCTGGTGGCCTTGCCCTGGTGGACGAGGAACTCGGAGACGTCGAAACCGATACCACCGGCACCGATCACCGCCACTTTCTGGCCCACTGGCTTGCGCTCAAGCAACACGTCCAGGTAGCTCAGCACCTTGCTGTGCTCGATCCCGGGAATCGCCGGCAGACGCGGAGCGATGCCAGTGGCCAGGATGATTTCATCAAAACCGCCCACCGCCAGTTGCTCGACATCGACACGCGTATTCAGACACAGCTCGACGCCGGTGGTCTGCAGCTTGCGCTTGAAGTAGCGCAGGGTTTCATAGAACTCTTCTTTGCCCGGTACACGCTTGGCCACGTTGAACTGACCACCGATTTCGCTGGCCGAGTCAAACAGGGTCACCTGGTGACCTCGTTCGGCAGCCACGGTCGCAGCAGCGAGCCCGGCAGGGCCGGCACCGACCACGGCGATCTGCTTGACCTGGGTGACCGGCAAGTAATTGAGCTCGGTTTCATGGCAGGCCCGCGGGTTGACCAGGCAACTGGTCAGCTTGCCGCCAAAGGTGTGGTCCAGGCAGGCCTGGTTGCAGCCGATACAGGTGTTGATCTCGTCACCACGGCCCGCCGCGGCCTTGTTGACGAAGTCGGGGTCTGCAAGGAACGGACGCGCCATGGAGACCATGTCGGCATCGCCTTCGGCGAGGATCTGTTCGGCCACCTCAGGCGTGTTGATCCGGTTGGTGGTGATCAACGGGATCTGCACGGCGCCACG
This sequence comes from Pseudomonas sp. GZD-222, assembly GCF_049310525.1. NCBI lineage: Bacteria > Pseudomonadati > Pseudomonadota > Gammaproteobacteria > Pseudomonadales > Pseudomonadaceae > Pseudomonas > Pseudomonas sp. GZD-222. The sequence continues at coordinate 6,189 of NZ_JBMOWO010000011.1, read as the reverse complement.
CAGCTTGGCGGTAACCTTGCTGAAGGCCGCTCGCGGCACCTTGGTGGCAATGGTCGGGATCCGCGCTTCGTGCCAGCCGATACCGGTGTTGATAATGGTCGCACCGGCCTTTTCAATGGCCTGGGCCAGTTGCACGATCTCTTCCCAGTTACTGCCGCCTTCGATCAGGTCGAGCATCGACAGGCGAAAGATAATGATGAAGTTCGGGCCGACAGCCTCACGCACACGGCTGACGATTTCCACCGCCAGGCGCATACGGTTCTCATAGCTGCCGCCCCAGCGGTCGGTGCGCTGGTTGGTGTGGGCGGCGAGGAACTGGTTGATGAAGTAGCCTTCCGAACCCATGATTTCGACACCGTCGTACTCGGCGCTTTGTGCCAGCAACGAGCAATTGACGAAGTCCTGGATCTGCTTTTCGATGCCCTCTTCGTCCAGCTCACGCGGCTTGAACGGGTTGATCGGCGCCTGGATGGCGCTTGGCGCCACCGACTTGGGGCTGTAGGCATAACGACCGGCGTGGAGAATCTGCATGCAGATCTTGCCACCCGCCTCGTGCACGGCCTGGGTAACGATGCGGTGTTTTTCCGCTTCCTCAGGGGTGCTCAGTTTGGCCGCGCCGGAGTACACCCCGCCCTCCACGTTCGGACCGATACCGCCGGTGACCATCAGGCCAACACCGCCACGGGCACGCTCGGCAAAGTAGGCCGCCATGCGCTCGAAACCACCGGGTTTCTCTTCCAGGCCCGTGTGCATCGAACCCATCAGGGTGCGGTTGCGCAAGGTGGTAAAGCCCAGGTCCAGCGGGGCGAGCAAATGCGGGTAACGAGCGGCGGCCATAGTGAACTCCACAACAGGCGTAATCACGGGATGCGGGCACCTCGCCTGGGTGGCGGGGCCCGTCAGTTATCTGAGGCCGACATTAAAGAGCTGGGCTACAAGGCTCAATGACCGAAAGTGACAAGTTATTGATCCTAATGCACCGGGGGTCTACCCTAATGGCCGAATCCCTTGTTGGCGCTGTGCTGCTTCATGCGAAAACTTCTCTTAAGCGCCCTGGCGCTGGTGGTCATTGCTGCGCTCTGTGGCTACGGGTTCTGGACCGAGCAACGGCCGACGGGGCATTACCTGTCCGACCTGCGCATCGAGCTGGCCATGAACGAGGGCGTTCCTGCCGACCACGGCAACTTGCTGGGGGTCGAGCCGCAGCTGTTTCCCGGTGACTACCAGAATTTGCAGCGCCTGCACCGCAAGCTGGCCGCCTATCTGGAGCAGGCCCGCGCCCAAGGCCTGATCAACTCCCGAACAATTGTCATCCTGCCTGAGCACATCGGCACCTGGCTCTGGGCTCGGGGTGAGAAAAACCAGCTGTACCAGGTCACCCAACGCCGTGAGGCCTGGCAATGGCTGGAGTTGAGCAATCCGATCCGCTACGGCCTGGCCATGCTCGCCGCCGAAGGTGATGACCGCCGCGCCGATGCTCACCTGCGCATGAAAGCGCAGCAGATGGCCAGCGACTATCAGCAGGTGTTCGGCGGTCTGGCGAAAGAGTTCGGCGTGACCCTGGTGGCGGGCTCGATTGTCCTGCCCTCGCCTTATGTCGAACACGGCATCCTCAAGGTCGGATCGGGCGCCCTGTACAACAGCAGCCTGGTATTCGCCGGCGACGGTTCAGTGCTCGGCCAGCCGCAGCGTCAACAACACCCGGACAGCGACGTGCGCCGCTATATCGACAGCGGCACCGACCAGCCACCGCAAGTACTGCAAACCCCAGCCGGTCGCCTGGGCGTGCTGATCGGCAGCGACAGCTGGTACCCCAGCAATCAGCAACAGCTGGCCAACCAGTCGGCGCAGATTCTCGCCAACCCGGTGTTCCTGGGTGGCAAGGACAGCTGGAACGGCCCCTGGCGCGGTAACCGTCATCAGCCCTTGGCCGCCACCCTGCCATTCAAGCCCGGCGAAGTCAGCGAAGCCCAGGCCTGGCACACACTGACTCTCCATGCCAACCCCACTGACATGCGCAGCATGAGCGTGTTCCTGCGCGGGCGCTTCTGGGACGTGGTCGCCGAAGGCCAGGGTTTTGCCAATCGTGCCGGCCTGACTTTCAACGGCAACAGCGCCACAGGCGCGCGCTTGCTCAACCTGTGGCTGTAGCTCGGCCATGAACCGCCCACGGATGCGCCTCGGGGACCTGTCAGTCGGTTTCATCCAGCCCCTCAGTGAAACCCTCCAGGAACGTGGTATCGAGCCCACAGCGCTGCTGGAGCGCTACGGCCTGGACTCTGCACGCCTGGCGCAGGCGGGTGCGCGCCTGTCCATCCCGCGCTACATGCACCTGGGCCACGCCGCCATCGAACTGACCGCTGACCCGGCGCTGGGCCTGCACATGGGCCGTGTCAGTCGCCTGAACCAGGCCGGACTGGCCGGCGTCACTGCAGCTCAGGCCCCCACCGTCGGTGATGCGGCGCGTACTTTGCTGCGTTTCGAGCCGTTGTATGCCGCCAACTACCGCGGCCATTCAAGCTTTCATGAGGACGGCAGCGGTGCCTGGTTGCGGTTCTATTCCATCAGCCCTTACAACGCCTACAATCGCTTTGTCGTGGACTCCGTGCTGTCCGGCTGGCTGGCACAGTTGTCGAGCCTTGTCGGCATCAATCTGGTGGCCGAACGGGTAGACATCGAATTCGAAGCACCCGCCTATGCCGTCCACTACCTGGCGCTGTGCAGCAACCCGGTACAGTTTGGCGCGCAGACCAATCAATTGCGCTTGAGCACAGCGAGCCTCGCGCTGCGCAACCCGGCGCATTGCCCGAGCACCTGGCAGCATCTGTTGAAGCTATGTGAGGCGGAACTGGAACAACGCACGCGCATCCGCAGCCTGGGCGAACGCATCGCGCATTTGCTGGGGCCGCTGCTCAATGGCGGACGGGAACCGGATCTGGAGGAAGTGGCGCGGCACCTGCAGCTGCCGACCTGGACACTGCGGCGCAAACTCGCCGAGGAAGGCACGCAGTTTCGCGCCATTCTCAACGACACCCGGCATGACCTGGCCATGACCTATATCCGTGACACGGAACTGGCCTTTGGCGAGATTGCCTACCTGCTCGGGTTTGCCTCGGCCGAGGCCTTTCAGCGCGCATTCAAGCGCTGGAACAGCATGACCCCGGGCGAGTTTCGCCGCAGTCAGCGGCGTACCGGCTGAGATTACAGCTCGGTGGCGTCTTCGGCAGGCTCGGGTGGGTCAAGCTCAAAGGCGCGCAATTCGAGTAGTTCTTCCTGATAGTCGTCCATCGTCTGCTCCGTCGTTTCTCATTCATTTCATTGATTCTTCATCGAGCCTAAAGTGCCGCGATGAAAGAAAAATGACAATGACGCTTATCAAGACAACGTAGCAGCAGATGAAAAAATTATCCGCCCTTACTGCGGCGCCTGCTCAGGACTGCTGGAAGGTACTGCCGGCGTCACGCTCGACACCGGCTCAGCCGCTGCAGGCGCGGGCTGCTCGACATTGATCGGCGCCGCTTCGACCGGCGGTGGCACGGGCTTGGAACCGGCGCTGTCGTCGACTACAGGCGCTGGCGCAGCCTCGACGACCGGTACTTGTTGATCAGGCGTAGGCGTCGGCTCAGTGACCACCGCTGCAGGCGCAGGTGCAGCGGCTTCAACCGGGGCCAACGCTGCTGGTGCTGGAGCAGGTGCATTTTCAGGTATCCCCAGGACTGGCGCTGGCTGCTCTACCGACTTCTTAAGCGAGACCTTTTTCTTCTGCTCCTTGGGCAGGAAGCTCTCGACCAGGGCGAAATAGCGCTCGTAGAACTTGGCCGAGGTCACGGTCTCGCTGGCGACCTTGACCATGGAATCGTCGGTGGAGCCGATCGGCATCGACAACGAACCCAGCACGCCGACGCCAACACTGGCCGAGGTGTTGGATTTTTTCAGCGCATAACGGTCCTGCAAGGCGTTGGCAAACATGGTCGAGCGCTGCTCGTCGCCGCTGTCGCGGGCACAGACCACGTTGAAGCTGATCTGCAGGTGCGACTCACCGGTCTGCTGAAAACTCTTGTTGCCATTGACCTGGCCGGCATCGCTGCTGGTGATGATGTAACCCTGGCTGAGCAGGGCACGCCGGGCCGCTTCGCAGGTGCTGGCTTCGCTGACCGGGAAGCTGCGCGAATAGGTACCCGAGTCGTCGAAATTCTCGTGTTCGTAGATCGCAGCTTTCTTCGAAGAACAGCCGGAAACACCCGCCAGCACAAGGGCCAGCCCGAGCGCACTGAAGACGGTTGATTTTGACATTGCAAATCCTGAGTAAAACGATCAACGCCTATTGTGCAACACATCGGCGGGTCACTGAAACCGCAGCGGGGCAATCACCACAGAAAATTCACCAACGGGGCAGTAAATCAAGTAGATGAGGCCGGACGCCACTGGTCGAAAAATCTTGAATTCATTCACCGGGGGCTTACTGAGACAGCCTATCGAACTTGCTCCTCACCAAGCCAATGTCCGACTACGCTGGCAAGTAGCTAGCACCCAAATGGACAGGACAACAGGAGTTACCTCGGTGAAAAACCTCTCGGTGAAAATGAAACTGTTGCTTGGCTTCACCCCCATCCTGGTACTGATGGTGCTACTCGCCGTCACTGCCATCAACAGCCTGAACACCTTGACGCAGCGCGCCGACCGGCTGGTGTCGGTCAATTACATCCTCGACAACCTCAATGAGATGCGTGCGGCGCAATTGAGCTTCGAACAACGCCGTGAGGCCAGCTTCGCCAACCAGTTGAACAAGGCCCACCAGGAAACCAGGCAACTACTCGATGAAAACCTCAAGCACCTGACAGACGCCGACTCACAACGCCTGCTCAGCACGACACGAGAAGACCTGCAGCGCTACCTGGAGCAGTTCCAGCAGTTGCAGGCGGCTGTGGTCAACAGCCCGCTACAGGCACAGCTCCACGACCAACTGCTGGAGAAGGTGCATAAGGGCCTGGAGGCAATCAATCAGTTGATCAGCCTGCAGAACCAGCAGAGCAACGAGGAGTCCAGCAATAGCCGCACGTTGATGCTTGCCCTGCTGTTCTGCGCCCTGGTACTGGGGGCCGCCATCAGCGCCGTGATCATCCACCAGATTACCCAGCCGTTGCGTCAGGCCGTGGCGATTGCCCGACGTATCGGTGAAGGCGACCTGACCAACACCGCCAGCGAGCCGCGTCGCGACGAATTTGGCCAGTTACTGCAAGCGCTGGAGCAAAGCGGCAACAACCTGCGCGAGATGCTCGGCCAGGCTGGCAACGTCACCCGTCAGTTATCCACAGCCGCCGAAGAACTGTCGACGATCACTGAACAGACCAGCGCCGGCATCAGCAGCCAGAAGCTCGAAACCGACCAGGTGGCCACGGCAATGAGCGAAATGGTCGCTACGGTGCAGGAAGTGGCGCGCAACGCTGAAGAAGCCAGTGAAGCCACCCGCCAGGCCAACAGCCAGGCCAATCAGGGCAACCTGGTGGTGCAGCGAGCCTTGACCCAGATCGGCCAACTGGCCGCCGACATCGGCAGCTCCACTGATGCCGTCAACCAGCTATCAGCCGAAAGCGATCGCATCAGTAGCGTCATGACCGTGATCAACGCCGTTGCCGAGCAGACCAACCTGCTGGCGCTCAACGCAGCCATAGAAGCGGCACGGGCGGGCGATGCCGGCCGCGGCTTCGCCGTGGTCGCCGACGAGGTGCGCGGGCTGGCCAAACGCACCCAGCAATCCACTGCACAGATCGAAGCGTTGATCGTCTCGCTGCAACAAGGCGCACAAAAAGCCGCTGAAATGATGCACAGCAGCCATCAGATGGTCGGTACCACGGTGCAACTGGCCAACGAAGCGGGCATTGAGTTGCAGGCCATTACCCAGACGGTTACCAGCATTCAGACAATGAACCTGCAGATCGCCACCGCAGCCGAGCAGCAGAGTGCTGTGGCCGAATCGATCAACCGCAGCGTGCTCAGTGTCCGCGATGTGGCAGAACAGTCTTCTACGGCCTCACAGCAGACCGCAGCTTCCTCGGTGGAGCTGGCACGGCTGGGTGGTGAGCTGCAGCAGCTGGTGGCGCGATTCAGGGTTTAACAACTCGGTGGGAGCGGGGGGGGGGCCCCAATGCGCGTGGGTGGCAAACCCAGACCCCCGGGAAGAAAACACCC
>NZ_JBMOWO010000010.1:0-31512 GCF_049310525.1 Pseudomonas sp. GZD-222 | reverse complement strand
GTGGGAGCGGGCTTGCCCCGCGATGCGATGTAGCTGACAGATCGCAATCGCGGGGCAAGCCCGCTCCCACCAAGGCCAATTTCTTCGGGCACAAAAAAAGCGACCCTCAGGTCGCTTTCTTTGTTACTTCAATATGGCGCAGCGGACGGGACTCGAACCCGCGACCCCCGGCGTGACAGGCCGGTATTCTAACCGACTGAACTACCGCTGCGTGTCGTGCAGGCCTGGACGCGAAACAACCGCTGATCTCAGGCACAAAAAAAGCGAACCTTAGGTCGCTCTCTTTGTTGCTTCGAGGAGTTCAAGGGCCTCAAAGCGAATATGGCGCAGCGGACGGGACTCGAACCCGCGACCCCCGGCGTGACAGGCCGGTATTCTAACCGACTGAACTACCGCTGCGTATCGCACAGGCTTTCGCCTGGTTGAAACTGGGATCTGGCCTGAAGGCTTCGGTGCCTTCGGACCTCAAACCGGTCGTTAAACCGATCTGGAGAAAAGTGGCGCAGCGGACGGGACTCGAACCCGCGACCCCCGGCGTGACAGGCCGGTATTCTAACCGACTGAACTACCGCTGCGCATATGGACTTGCGTCCGGTTCCTCTCTGGTAACACCTTCTTGCGAAAGTGTCGGGTCAGGAACATCTCAGGAAGTGGTGGGTGATGACGGGATCGAACCGCCGACCCTCTGCTTGTAAGGCAGATGCTCTCCCGGCTGAGCTAATCACCCGTGTGCTTCGCTGAGGTGGCGAAATTTACGCAGGTATCGAACCTAAGTCAATACCCCCGTTGAAGTTTTTTCAAAAAGGGCAAAAAAGCAGTGTCAGGTGTAGATCATCTTCTTGGTCATACCGCCGTCGACCACGAACTCCTGGCCGGTGACAAAGCCGGCATTACGCGACAACAACCAGGCAACCATGGCCGCCACGTCTTCTACCGTCCCTACCCTGCCCGCCGGATGCTGGGCATGATCGGTTTCGCTCAGGGGTTCGGCGCGACGCTGCGACGGGTCCCGTGCATCGATCCAGCCCGGGCTTACCGCGTTGACGCGGATCTCCGGCCCCAGACTCACGGCCAGGGCGTGCGTGAGGGCCAGCAGGCCGCCCTTGCTCGCCGCATAGGCTTCGGTGTCGGGTTCCGATTGCGCGGCACGAGTGGACGCCAGGTTGACGATGGCGCCACCGTGCGCACGCAGGTACGGCGCACAGTGCTTGGCCAGCAGCATTGGCCCACCCAGGTTGACCGCCAGTACACGATTCCAGTGAGCCAGGCTCAGGGTTTCCAGAGTGGTGTTATGCGGATCGGCGACGGCGGCGTTGCACACCAGGGCGTCGAGACGTCCGAACTGGCCGAGAACTTCGGCCACGCCGGTCTTCACCTGGGTTTCATCGGCAACGTCCATGCCGATGAACCAGGCGTTGTCTCCCAGCACCTTGGCCGCCTTGGCGCCGCGCACACGATCAAGATCGGTGAGCACCACCTGCCAGCCCTCGGCAATCAGCCAGGCGGCAATGCCCAGGCCGATCCCGCGAGCGGCCCCGGTCACCAGGGCGACGCGGCCGTTATGGCTGTTGTCGCCCACGGACCAGTCGATCACAGCGCTGCCAGACCGCGGGCCAGGTCGGCCTTGAGGTCAACAACGTCTTCCAGGCCTACCGCCACCCGGATCAGGCTGTCGCGAATGCCTGCGGCTTCACGCTCCTGCGGCGACAGACGGCCGTGGGAGGTGGTGCCCGGGTGGGTGATGGTGGTTTTGCTGTCGCCCAGGTTGGCGGTGATCGAAATCAGGCGCGTGGCATCGATAAAACGCCAGGCGCCCTCTTTGCCACCCTTTACTTCGAAACTCACCACGGCACCGAAGCCGCTCATCTGCTGCTTGGCCAACGCGTGCTGCGGATGGCTTTGCAGACCGGCGTAGTGAACCTTCTCAATGCCGTCCTGCTGCTCCAGCCACTCGGCCAGGGCCTGTGCGTTGGCACAGTGGGCGCGCATACGCAGATTGAGTGTTTCCAGGCCCTTGAGGAAGATCCAGGCGTTGAACGGGCTCAGAGACGGCCCGGCGGTGCGCAGAAAGCCCACCACTTCCTTCATCTGCTCGCTGCGCCCGGCTACCACGCCGCCCATGCAACGGCCCTGGCCGTCGATGAACTTGGTCGCCGAATGCACGACGATGTCGGCGCCCACCTTCAGCGGCTGCTGCAAGGCCGGGGTGCTGAAACAGTTGTCGACCACCAGCTGTGCGCCCTTGGCATGCGCGATCTCGGCCAGCGCGGCGATATCAACCAGCTCGGCCAGCGGATTGGACGGCGACTCGACGAACAGCAGCTTGGTGTTGGCCTTGATCGCCGCATCCCAACCAGCGAGATCCACCAGCGGGACGTAGTCGACCTGCACGCCGAAACGCTTGAAGTACTTCTCGAACAGGCTGATGGTCGAGCCGAATACGCTCTGCGAGACCAGCACGTGGTCGCCAGCGCTGCACAAGGCCATTACCGTGGACAGGATCGCCGACATACCGGTGGAAGTGGCTACCGCCTGCTCAGCGCCCTCGAGGGCGGCAATACGCTCTTCGAACGCACGTACGGTCGGGTTGGTGTAGCGTGAATAGACGTTGCCTGGAACTTCGCCGGCGAACCGTGCAGCGGCATCGGCCGCTGTACGGAACACGTAGCTGGAGGTGAAAAACAGCGGATCGCTGTGTTCACCTTCCGGCGTGCGATGCTGGCCGGCGCGTACCGCCAGCGTGTCAAAAGCGACCCCTTCGAGGTCGCTGTCCAGGCGCCCGGCATCCCATTCCTGTGTCATGCCGCTGCTCCTAATTTAGTTGTTGTAGAGGTCGATTATCGCGCTGACCGCCTGGTTCTTGACCTTGGAAGCGTCGTTACGCGCCTGCTCGATCTTGTCCAGGTAGGCCTCGTCGATGTCGCCGGTAACGTACTTGCCGTCGAACACCGCGCAGTCGAAATGCTCGATCTTGATCTTGCCACCGCCAACCGCTTCGATCAGGTCCGGCAGGTCCTGGTAGACCAGCCAGTCGGCGCCGATCAGCTCGGCGACATCTTCAGTGCTGCGATTGTGCGCGATCAGTTCATGAGCGCTCGGCATATCGATGCCGTAGACGTTGGGGTAACGCACCGCTGGCGCTGCCGAGCAGAAGTAGACGTTCTTCGCGCCGGCTTCGCGGGCCATCTGGATGATCTGCTTGCAGGTGGTGCCGCGCACGATGGAGTCATCCACCAGCATCACGTTCTTGCCACGGAACTCGAGCTCGATGGCATTGAGCTTCTGGCGCACCGACTTCTTGCGTGCAGCCTGGCCAGGCATGATGAAGGTACGGCCGATATAGCGGTTCTTGACGAAGCCTTCGCGGAACTTGACGCCCAGGTGGTTGGCCAGTTCCAGCGCAGCGGTGCGGCTGGTGTCGGGAATCGGGATGACCACGTCGATGTCGTGTTCCGGACGCTCGCGCAGGATCTTCTCGGCCAGCTTCTCGCCCATGCGCAGGCGCGCCTTGTAGACCGAGACGCCGTCGATGATCGAATCAGGGCGGGCCAGGTAGACGTGCTCGAAGATGCACGGCGACAGCTGTGGGTTGGTCGCGCACTGACGGGTGTGCAGCTTGCCTTCTTCGGTGATGTACACCGCTTCGCCCGGCGCCAGGTCGCGGATCAGGGTGAAGCCGAGCACGTCGAGGGAAACGCTTTCCGAGGCGATCATGTACTCCACGCCTTCGTCGGTGTGACGCTGGCCGAAGACGATCGGACGGATACCGTTAGGGTCACGGAAACCAACGATGCCGTAGCCGGTGATCATCGCTACCACGGCATAACCACCTACACAGCGGTTGTGCACATCGGTGACTGCGGCGAACACGTCTTCTTCGGTCGGCTGCAACTTGCCGCGCACGGCCAGTTCGTGAGCGAAGACGTTGAGCAGGACTTCGGAGTCGGAGCTGGTGTTGACGTGGCGCAGGTCCGATTCGTAAATCTCTTTGGCCAGCTGTTCAACGTTGGTCAGGTTGCCGTTGTGCGCCAGGGTGATGCCGTACGGCGAGTTGACGTAGAACGGCTGGGCCTCGGCCGAGGTCGAGCTGCCCGCGGTCGGGTAACGCACATGGCCAATGCCCATGTGTCCGACCAGACGCTGCATATGGCGCTGCTGGAACACATCACGGACCAGGCCGTTGTCCTTGCGCAGGAATAACCGGCCATCATGGCTGGTCACAATACCGGCAGCGTCCTGGCCGCGGTGCTGGAGGACGGTTAGCGCGTCATACAGCGCCTGATTGACGTTCGACTTACCGACGATACCGACGATGCCACACATGCGACGCAACCCCTACTTAATGAAACTGGACTGAGCAGCTCTCAAGGCGTTTTGGGCCCCAGAAGCTGTTCCTTGAACGGGAGATCAGCCGGTGCGCTGATCCCGCTGGCTAGCCACTGGCTGGTGAACCCCAGAATGAGGTTTTTCGACCAGTCAGCCACCAATAGAAATTGTGGTATCAGGCGAGAGTCCTGCCACCACTGATCTTGTTGTACCGGCCCCAGGCTCAACAGCCCGACGGCCACCACCACCAGCAAAGCTCCGCGGGCGGCACCGAAGGCCATGCCCAGAAAGCGGTCGGTCCCGGAAAGCCCGGTGACGCGAATCAGCTCGCCAATGAGAAAATTGATCATGGCCCCCACCAGCAGGGTGGCGACGAAAAGAATGGCACATCCGGCGATGACCCGGGCAGAAGGCGTCTGGATATAGGACTCCAGGTACTGCGACAGCGAGCCACCGAACATCCAGGCCACAGCGCCGGCAATGATCCAGGTAAGCAGCGACAAGGCCTCTTTGACGAAGCCGCGCTTGAGACTGATCAGCGAAGAAATGGCGATGATCGCGAAAATCGCCCAGTCGACCCAGGTAAATGCCACAGTGTTGCCTGCAAACGGATAAGGCGGCGCATTTTACCAGAGCAGCGGGCTGTCGGTAAGCAGTGATTTACCGCCCGGCACTGGCCGGGCGACGAGCATTCAGCCGCGCTCGGGCTGGAAGCGCACGATAATGCCGTTGAGCTTCTGCTTGCGACTGATCGCATCGCGCAGACGCTCGGCCTCGGCGCGCTCGATCAGCGGCCCGACATACACCCGATTCATACCACCGGCCGAACGGATATAGGCGTTGTAGCCCTGGCTACGCAGGGTTTTCTGCAGGTTGTCGGCACCGGCCCGACTGGACAGGCTGGCCAATTGCACCGACCAGCTGATCGGTAGTCCATTGGCGTCGATCTTGCCCGCTGCAGGCTTGGCGGCGCTGGCGACGGCAGTTGCAGGCTGGGCTTGTGGCTTGACCGCCGGTGGCGGCGTTGCCGGCTTTTCTGCAACGACCGGAGCTGGGGCCGGGACCGGCGCAGGCGCTGCAGTAGGCGCTGGGGCAATCGGCGTACTCGGCGCCTGGATGGGCGCGGTGGACTCGTCGACAACCACTGGGGCTTCGTCAGGCAACACCTGAGGCTCAGGCACCGACACCGGCTCGACCTGGACCTGAGGCATGCTCGGCGCTGCAGGCGCCGCCGGGGCTTCGACGCGCACCTGACGCATCTCGTCCTCACGGGAGAACAGCATCGGCAAGAAGATCACCGCCAGTGCAACCAGCACCAGCGCACCCACCATCCGTTGCTTGACCACTTTATCCAGCAATGCCATTTGCCCCATCCTCCGTGGCCTGCCGATCCAGCCACTGCAGGGCCTCGCCGACACAGAAAAACGATCCGAACAGCAGGATTTCATCCTCTGCCGTTGCTAGCGCACATTGCCCGTCAAGGGCTTCAGCCACGCTGGAGTAAGACTTCACCTCGGCGCCGAGGTTCGCCAGCACTGCCTGAAGGTCGCCTACGGGACGACTGCGGGCAGTATCCAGCGGCGCAACCGCCCAGCTCTGGACAGCACCCAGCAAGGGCTGAACTACACCCTCCAGGTCTTTGTCGAGCAGCAGACCGAACACCGCCAGACGTTTACCCGCCACCGACCGTGCAGCCAGACGCCGGGCCAGGTACTCGGCGGCGTGCGGGTTGTGGCCGACATCCATGAGGATAGTCAATGCCTTGCCCTGCCAACGAAATGCCCGACGATCCAGGCGACCGACCATCCGCGTCGTCTGCAGCGCCGCAGCAATCTGCCCGGCATCCCAGGGCAGGTCCAGCAGCAAGTAGGCTTGCAACGCCAGCGCGGCGTTTTCCATCGGCAGGTCGAGCAATGGCAGGTCATGCAGTTCGACCGCCTGACCGCGGCTGTCTACGCCCCGCCACTGCCAGAATTGATCAGTACTGGCCAGATCAAAGTCACGGCCGCGCAGGAAGAACGGCGAGTTCAGCTCGCGAGCCTTGTCCAGCAGAGGTTGCGGCGGATTCAGGTCACCGCACAGCGCAGGCTTGCCCGCACGGAAAATGCCGGCTTTTTCAAAAGCCACCGACTCACGGGTATCACCCAGGTAGTCGCTATGGTCGACACCGATACTGGTAACCAGCGCCACATCGGCATCGACGATATTGACTGTATCCAGACGCCCGCCCAGGCCGACTTCAAGCACCACGGCATCCAGTGCCGAACGCTTGAACAGCCAGAACGCGGCCAGGGTACCGGCCTCGAAATAGGTCAGAGAAATCTCGCCGCGAGCGGCCTCAACGGCAGCAAACGCCTCGCACAACTGCTCGTCGGCTGCTTCTTCGCCGTCGATCTGCACCCGCTCGTTGTAGCGCAGCAGGTGCGGCGAGCTGTAGACCCCGACCTTGAGACCCTGGGCACGCAACAAAGCCGCCACGAAGGCGCAGGTCGAACCCTTGCCATTGGTGCCGGTCACGGTAATCACCCGTGGTGCCGGCTTGTCCAACCCGAGCCTGGCCGCAACCTGTTGCGAACGCGCCAGGCCCATGTCGATGGCCGAGGGGTGCAACTGCTCGAGATAGGCGAGCCAGTCGCCAAGGGTACGTTGGGTCATACGGTGGCAGGCGCCGGTGGTACGACGATCGGCTCAACTACCGGTGCGACGAACTTCGGCGTCGGCAGGCCCATCATCTGAGCCAGCAGATTACCCAGGCGCTGACGCAGTTCCTGACGCGGAATGATCATGTCGATAGCGCCATGCTCAAGGAGGAACTCGCTGCGCTGGAAGCCTTCCGGCAGTTTTTCACGCACGGTCTGCTCGATTACGCGCGGGCCGGCGAAGCCGATCAGGGCTTTTGGCTCACCGACGATAACGTCACCAAGCATCGCCAGGCTCGCGGAAACGCCGCCGTAGACCGGATCGGTCAATACCGAGATGAACGGAATGCCTTCTTCGCGCAGGCGCGCCAGCACTGCCGAGGTTTTCGCCATCTGCATCAGCGAGATCAGCGCTTCCTGCATACGGGCACCGCCGGAGGCCGAGAAACACACCATCGGGCAGCGGTTTTCCAGGGCATAGTTGGCAGCACGGACAAAGCGCTCACCGACGATGGCACCCATCGAACCACCCATGAACGAGAATTCGAAGGCGCTGACCACAATCGGCATGCCCAGCAAGGTGCCGCTCATGGAGATCAGGGCATCTTTTTCACCGGTCTGCTTCTGCGCAGCGGTCAGGCGATCCTTGTACTTCTTGCCATCACGGAACTTCAGGCGGTCGACCGGCTCCAGATCGGCACCCAGCTCGGCGCGGCCTTCGGCATCCAGGAAGATGTCGATGCGTGCACGTGCGCCAATACGCATGTGGTGGTTGCACTTGGGGCAGACATCCAGGGTCTTTTCCAGCTCCGGACGATACAGGACGGCCTCGCAGGACGGGCATTTGTGCCACAGCCCTTCAGGCACCGAACTCTTCTTCACCTCGGAACGCATGATCGAAGGGATCAGTTTGTCTACTAACCAGTTGCTCATGCTTTCTTTCTCCAGTAACGGCGACCGGCAGGCTTTGGCTGCCAGGTTCGCGCGTATGCCCTTGAGCTCAATTCATGTATGACGCGATGATGGACCGGCTCCGGCGCCCCACATACAGCGAGGTGCCCCGATACTGCTCCATCGTCAACCTGTAAGGGCGACGCCTGGGGCGTCACCCGGTAATTTCGACCGGCCCATGGGCGCGATCCGGCAGCACCGGGCTGCGAAAGCTATGGACGATGGCGCGCGGCCAGCCGTCACATCCGCAACAACAGACGTTATCACGCCTGCTTGACCGCCTTGATAAAGGCTTCGATCCGCGCGGCATCCTTGATGCCCTTGGCTTGCTCGACACCGCCACTGACATCCACGGCATACGGCCGTACCTGGGCAATCGCGTTCGCCACGTTATCGGGCGACAGACCACCGGCGAGAATGATCGGCTTGCTCAGTTTTTCCGGCACCAGCGACCAGTCGAATGCCTCGCCCGTGCCTCCCGGCACCCCGGCAACATAGGTATCGAGAAGTATCCCGCTGGCCTCGCTGTACAGCTTGCATGCTGCCTCCAGATCATCCCCCGGACGCACCCGCAAGGCCTTGATCCACGGCCTGTTATGACCGGCGCAATCCGCCGGGGTTTCATCGCCGTGGAATTGCAGCAGATCCAGCGGCACCGCCTCGAGGATTTCACCCAATTCGCAGCGGCTGGCGTTGACGAACAAACCCACGGTGGTCACGAACGGCGGCAACGCAGAGATGATCGCCCGCGCCTGCTGCACATCGACCGCACGCGGGCTCTTGGCATAAAACACCAGACCAATGGCATCAGCGCCCGCTTCAGCCGCAGCCAACGCATCTTCAATGCGGGTAATACCACAGATTTTGCTGCGAACTACGCTCATGACCTGTGAACCTCGGCTGAACTGGAAAGTCCCGGATGTTAGCAAATGGCTTGTGGGTCGTCAGCCGCCAGCGTCTCGTAACCAGTGAGAAAGTGTGGGCCGATGTAACGCTCGGGCAAGGCGAACTCGTCGTGATACTCCACCTGCACCAGGTACAGGCCGAACGGATGCGCCGTAACTCCACCGGTGCGCCGCTCGCGGCTTTCCAGTACTTCCTGGGCCCACTCCACAGGGCGTTCACCCGCACCGATGGTCATCAGCACCCCGGCAATGTTCCGCACCATGTGGTGCAGGAAAGCGCTGGCGCGGATATCCAGGACAATCATCTTGCCGTGACGGGTAACCCGCAGGTGATGGATGTTCTTGATCGGCGACTTGGCCTGGCACTGACCGGCACGAAAGGCGCTGAAGTCATGGGTGCCTACCAGGTACTCGGCGGCCAGGGCCATGCGCTCGACATCCAGCGGCCGATGGTTCCAGGTCACTTCCTGGCCCATATGCGCAGGACGGATCTGATCGTTGTAGATCACGTAGCGGTAGCGCCGGGCAATCGCTTTGAAGCGCGCATGAAAATTCGCCGGCATCTCCTTGGCCCAGGCCACGCTGATGTCGTGAGGCAAGTTGATGTTGGCGCCCATGGTCCAGGCCTTCATGCTGCGCACCACCTGGGTGTCGAAATGCACCACCTGGCCGCAGGCATGAACGCCAGCATCGGTACGCCCGGCGCAAAGCAGTGAAACCGGCGAGTCCGCCACTTTCGACAACGCCTCTTCCAGAGTCTGCTGGACGCTCGGCACACCATCGGCCTGACGCTGCCAGCCGCGATAGCGCGAACCTTTGTATTCAACGCCCAGAGCGATACGGAAGAAGCCTTCGGCCGCCGATTCGGCAACCGTGTTATCAATGATTTCCAAGAAGATACAGCCTGTTGATTAAGCAGATAGCGGGAATTATAACGACAACGGCAGCCACCAGGGCTGCCGTTGGACGTACAAGGGCAGGACTCAGACCAGACGCGAAAGCATCTCTTCGGCTTCCTGTTTCTGGGTATCGCTACCCTCCTTGCGCACTTCGTCGAGAATGTCGCGGGCGCCGTCATGGTCGCCCATGTCGATGTAGGCACGGGCCAGGTCGAGCTTGGTCGCGGCTTCATCGGCGCCACCCAGGTAGTCGAACTCAAGGTCATCACCCAGATCGTCGCTCAGGGCATCTTCGGCCGTGAAGTGCGGCTCGATCGACGGCTGTTCGAGGCTCTGCGATAGCTTGTCGAGTTCGGCGTTGACGTCGTCAAGCTCGGAAGCAAAGCTCTTGGCCGCATCCGACTCGTCGTCCAGCGACAGCGACAGGTCGAAGTCCTCCGGCAGATCCAGTTCGCTCAACGGATCGAACTCCGGCATCGTCTCGTCGAAGGCGGCCAGCTCGGCAGCGATATCGACTGGCTCGCTGGCTGGCATCGCCGCATGTTGATCAGCAGACACATCGAGATCGAAATCGGACAAGTCGTCGAGGGTTACCGGGGCTGGCTCGACAGTCTGTTCGGCCAATACGTCAAAATCAGTCTCAGCTTCCGGCACTGCAACCACCGGCTCGGGCGCAGCTTCCAGCTCAAATTCAGGCGCAGACTCACCCAGCTCCAGCGGTTCGCTCAACTCCAGGCCTTTGAGGTCATCGTCCAGGCTCAGGTCGAAGGCACTGTCGAGCTCATCTTCGACAATTGGCTCCAGCTCAGACTCCAGCTCCGGCTCCAGATCGGCTACGGGCTCTGGTTCTAGCTCGACGACTGGCTCTGGCTCTGGCAACACCTCAGGCTGCGCTTGCGGCTCGTCCTGCAACAAGGCCTGGACGTACTGGGCATCCATTTCGGCGGCCAGGGCTGCGGCGCCGATACCGCCGGCTGCGGCCAATGCCACCATGGCCGGAAAGCGGCTTTTCAGGGACTCGACATCGGCATGATTCTGGCCAGTGGCAATCAGTTGGCGCTCATGCCCCACAAAGGCATCACGATCACCCTGACGCGCATAGACCTCCATCAGTTTCAGACGCAGGTCGCTACGCGCTGGCGCAGCAGCCACGGCAGGCTCCAGCAGATCCGCAGCATGGTTCAGGCGGCCGCGGGCGATGCTCAACTCCACTTCGTCGAGCAGCGCATCACCGCCAGGCGCTGGCGTAGCATCGGCGGCAGGCGCTACCAGCGGCGCAGCCATTGGCTGTGGCCGGGCCGGCGCTGGCTCAAGCGGTTTTTCGCTCAAGCGGGTTTCCACCACAGGCGCTTCGGCAGCACTGGCAGCCGCAGCGGAGGCGGCCACGACCGCTGGTGCCAAGGTGACGCTCGGCCCTGGTACTTCCAGGCCTTCGAAACTGCTTGGCGGCAAGTCGAGGTCCGGGCCGCGCTCACCCTCTTCAGCCAGTGCACGGGCCATGCGCAGATGTTTTTCCGCTTCCTGGTCGGCCTTGCGCTTGCGTGCCAGCAGCAACAGCAACAAGAGCAACACCAACAGGGCGGAGGCAGCGATTAGTGCCAGCAACACCGGGTTGCCGAACAGATCGTCGAGCATCTTGCTGGAGTTGCCTGGGGTGGCCTCCTGAACAGCAGGTGCAACAGGTTCGAGCGGTGCGGTATCCACCGCCGCCGGTGCCGGGGTAACTACCGGCTCGCTCGGTGCCGGTTGCAACTCGGCAGCAATGGCTGGCGGCTCAGACGCTTCGGGCGTTGGCTCCTGGCCAGCAGCGCCCTCGGCTTCCAGCCGGGCCAGCTGATCGCTTTTCAAGGCGATCAGGCGTTCCATCTTGTCCAGTTGGCTCTGCAGATCGCTCATGCGACTTTTCAGTTCGGCATTGTCACGCCGCGTGGTATCGAGACGTTCCTCGGCGACTGCAAGCTTGTCGCTGACGGCTTTGCTGTCACCGGCAGCCTTTTTGCCGCCAGGCGTTACCAGACGCAGGTTGTCCTGATTGGCAACGCGCGCCGGAGCGGCCTCGGTGCCGGTGCGGCGGGTAGCGTCCAGTTGCCGCGCCCGAGGGCCCAGGCGCCGACCTTCACGCCAGGCGGCGTACTGCTCTGCAACTTCAGTAACCGCTTGACCCTGGGGAATGCTGGTGATCTGCTGCTGATCGGGCAGGCGCAGGACCTGGCCGGTTTTCAGCAGGTTGATGTTGCCGTTGATAAAGGCATCGGGGTTCAAGGCCTGGATGGCCAGCATGGTCTGCTGCACCGATCCACCCTGACGGGCTTTCGAGGCGATCTCCCACAGCGTGTCACGACGCACTGTGGTGTAGTTGGCCGGCGCGCTGACGGCCGGGCTGATGCTCGACTCCGGCTTGGCACCCGGCAACGCGGCCTGGTTGACCAGCACACTGTAGTCGCGCAACAGACGCCCGCTAGGCCACATGACCTGGACCAGGAACTTGACCATCGGTGCCGGCAGCGCCTGACTGGAGGTCACCCGCAATACGCTCTTGCCGTTGGGGTTGATCACCGGGGTGAACGTCAAATCGTTGAGGTAAGGCGGACGCTCGATCCCGGCCTTAGCAAACTCTTCAGGCGGAGCCAGGCTCGGGGCCATTTCAGCGGCGGTGAGATCGCGTACATCGAGCAATTCGATTTCGGCATCCAGCGGCTGGTTCTGCGCCGACTTGAGCGTCAATTCTCCCAAGCCGAGGGCATGCGCCATACCGGACGACAGCGCCGACGCCGCGGCAATTGCTAAGACCAGTTTGCGAATTCGAAGCATGACCTCTTCCTTTGAAAGAACCGTCCCCGGCCACCGAGCAATATCTCGGTAAAAATTAGCTGCAAGTATCTTTTACACCACATGTTTTATCAACAATTGCGCCAGTTGCACGGCGTTCAAGGCCGCGCCTTTGCGCACATTGTCGGTGGTCAACCAGAGGTTAAGCTGCTCGGCCTCATCGATTCCACCACGCACTCGTCCAACATAGACCACGTCTTGACCGACTGCGTCACCGACCGGGGTCGGATAATCCCCCTCCTCGACCAGCTCAATGCTGTCAGCAGCTTCCAGCGCAGCATTGACTGCTGCCAGGTCAATCGGTTCACGGCTTTGTACCGACACACTGTAGCTATCGCCGAAAAACACCGGGACTTGAATACAGGTGACGGAAATCTTCAGTGCCGGCAAGTCCAGCACTTCGCGCAACTCACTCACCAGACGGCGCTCCAGCGTGCCATGACCTTCAGCATCGTTGGCGCCGACCTGGGCCAGCAGATTGAAGGCCATTTGCCGATCGAAGAAGCGCGGCTCCAGCGGACGTGCGTTGAGCAGTTCCGCAGTCTGCCGAGCCAGCTCATTGACGCCCTCACGACCTTGAGCCGAGACCGCCAGGCAGGCCGTGACATTGACCCGCTCGATATCGAGCAAACCTTTGAGCGGTGCCAGGGCAACCGCCAGCGCCACCGCAGCGGCGCTCGGACTGCTCACTTGCAGGGGTTTACTCAGGGTTTCGAGCCGTGCAGCGTTAGCCTCGGGAACCAACGCGGGCGCCTGCTCGGCTGGCAAACCACCGGACAAGTCGATCACCGTGCAACCGGCCGCCTGGGCTCGCGGGGCAAAGCTGCGGGTAACCCCTGGCCCGGCGGCAAAAAAGACCAGTTTGACCTTGCTGAAATCGAAGCTGTCGACCTCGCGCACGCGCACGCTCTTGTTGCGGAACATCACACCGCTGCCGGCCGACTCGTTGCTGGCCAGCAGGTGCAGGGTAGCCACTGGAAAATCCTGCTCTTCAAGTATCTGCACCAGGCTTTCACCGACAGTACCGGTGGCACCGATGACGGCGATATCAATGGGCTGGCTCATGGAAAATCCTCTGCTGGAACGGCGGGAGCGGCACTTTACTTTGATTTACCTCAAGCCTCCACTGCTCCCGTAGGAGCGGATTCATCCGCGAAGGCCTGCACAGCAGTCCCATTGGGGCGCGTTGTGAGCTTTCGCGGATAAATCCGCTCCTACAGGTTGGGGAAACAAAAAGCCCGTGCTGTTTCCAGCACGGGCTTTCGGTCCAACCGGCGTCCGATCAACGCTCCAGCAGAATCCGCAGCATGCGACGCAGCGGCTCGGCCGCGCCCCACAGCAGCTGGTCGCCGACAGTGAAGGCGCCCAGGTACTGCGAACCCATGTTCAGCTTGCGCAGACGGCCTACCGGAATGTTCAGGGTACCGGTGACATTGGTCGGGCTCAGCTCCTGCATGCTGATTTCACGCTGGTTCGGCACCAGCTTCACCCATGGGTTGTGCTGGCTGATCATGCCTTCGATATCGGCGATCGGCACATCTTTGTTCAGCTTGATGGTCAGCGCCTGGCTGTGGCAACGCATGGCACCGATACGCACGCAGATGCCGTCGACCGGAATCGGGCTCTTGAAGCGGCCGAGAATCTTGTTGGTCTCGGCCTGGGCCTTCCACTCTTCGCGGCTCTGGCCGTTAGGCAGCTCTTTGTCGATCCACGGGATCAGGCTGCCCGCCAGCGGTACGCCGAAGTTTTCAGTCGGGTAGGCTTCGCTGCGCATGGCCTCGGCAACCTTGCGGTCGATGTCGAGAATGGCGCTGGCCGGGTTGGCCAGGTCATCGGCGACGGCAGCGTGGGTAGCGCCCATCTGACGAATCAGTTCGCGCATATTCTGGGCACCAGCGCCGGAGGCGGCCTGGTAGGTCATGGCACTCATCCACTCGACCAGACCCGCTTCGAACAGGCCACCCAGGCCCATCAGCATCAGGCTGACGGTGCAGTTGCCACCGATGTAGTTCTTGGTGCCGGCATCCAGCTGCTGGTCGATCACCTTGCGGTTGACCGGGTCCAGAACGATCACCGCGTCATCCTGCATGCGCAGGCTGGAGGCGGCATCGATCCAGTAGCCCTGCCAGCCGGCTTCACGCAGCTTGGGGAATACTTCGTTGGTGTAGTCGCCGCCCTGACAGGTCAGGATCACATCGAGGGTCTTGAGCTCTTCAATGTTATAAGCGTCCTTGAGCGGAGCAATATCCTTGCCCACAGCCGGACCCTGGCCACCTACGTTGGAGGTGGTGAAGAACACCGGCTCGATGAGATCGAAATCCTGCTCTTCCAGCATCCGCTGCATGAGCACGGAACCGACCATACCGCGCCAACCGATCAGACCTACACGTTTCATCGCAACTACACCTTTGCTAAAAAGTGGGCCGCTGCTTCACAAGGAAAAACAGCAGCGGGCCCGAGAGATTACAGATTCCGCAGCGCTGCGACTACTGCGTCGCCCATTTCCTGCGTACCTACCTTGCTGCAACCGGCCGACCAGATGTCGCCCGTGCGCAGCCCCTTATCCAGCACCAGGCTGACGGCCTTTTCAATAGCTTCGGCTGCCGCCTGTTGATTGAAGCTGTAACGCAACATCATCGACACCGACAAAATGGTTGCCAGCGGGTTGGCAATGCCCTGCCCGGCGATGTCTGGCGCCGAGCCATGGCACGGCTCGTACATGCCTTTGTTGTTGGCATCCAGCGACGCTGACGGCAGCATGCCAATGGAGCCGGTGAGCATGGAAGCTTCATCCGACAGGATGTCACCGAACATGTTGTCAGTGACCATGACGTCGAACTGTTTAGGTGCACGGACCAACTGCATGGCGGCGTTGTCGACGTACATGTGGCTCAGTTCGACATCCGGGTAATCCTTGGCCACTTCCTCGACGATCTCGCGCCACAGTTGGCTGGAGGCCAGAACGTTGGCTTTGTCCACCGAGCAGAGCTTCTTGCCGCGCACACGGGCCATATCGAAACCGACGCGGGCAATACGGCGGATTTCGCTCTCGCTGTACGGCAAGGTGTCGTAGGACTGACGCTCGCCGCCTTCCAGCTCGCGGGTGCCGCGTGGAGCACCGAAGTAGATGCCACCGGTCAGCTCACGAACGATAAGGATATCCAGGCCGGAAACAATTTCTGGCTTCAGCGAAGAGGCATCGGCCAGTTGCGGATAAAGAATTGCCGGACGCAGGTTGGCGAACAGGCCCAGTTGCGAACGGATCTTCAGCAGACCGCGCTCAGGGCGAATGTCACGCTCGATCTTGTCCCACTTCGGCCCGCCCACAGCGCCCAGCAATACGGCGTCGGCCTGACGCGCGCGCTCCAGGGTCTCGTCAGCCAGCGGTACGCCGTGCTTGTCGATGGCGGCGCCACCGATCACATCGTGGGACAGGCTGAAGCCGAGCTGGAACTTGTCATTGGCCAGCTCCAGCACCTTGACCGCCTCGGCCATGATTTCCGGACCAATGCCATCACCTGGGAGAATCAGAATCTGCTTGCTCATGGGTTCCTCTTGTTCGAATCAAGCGACACGCCGCACTGGCCTGCCGGAAAAATTTGGCCGCATCATCGCCGGGCAAGCCCGGCGATGACTTCAATCACGCATCACGAAACAACCAAGGCTGGCTGGCCCGGTGCTTGGCTTCGAAGGTGGCAATCGCATCACCGTCCTGCAAGGTCAGACCGATATCGTCCAGACCGTTGAGCAGGCAGTGTTTGCGGAACGCATCGATCTCGAAGTTGTGCACTTTGCCATCAGGACGGGTGACTGTCTGCGCCTGCAGGTCGATGGTCAACTGATAGCCCGGGTCGGCCTCAACCTGCTTGAACAGCTCATCGACTTCCTCATCACTGAGGATGATTGGCAACAGGCCGTTCTTGAAGCTGTTGTTGAAGAAAATATCGGCGTAGCTCGGCGCGATGATGCTGCGGAAACCGTACTCTTCGAGGGCCCATGGCGCATGCTCACGGCTCGAACCGCAACCGAAGTTCTCACGGGCGAGCAAGACGCTGGCGCCCTGATAACGGTCGTGGTTGAGGACGAATTCCGGGTTCTTCGGCCGCTTGCTGTTGTCCTGGTACGGCTGGCCAACATCCAGGTAACGCCATTCATCGAACAGGTTAGGGCCAAAGCCGGTGCGTTTGATCGACTTCAGAAACTGCTTGGGAATGATCTGGTCGGTATCGACGTTGGCACGGTCCAACGGCGCGACGAGGCCGGTGTGCTGGGTAAAGGCTTTCATGCTGCACTCCCTTGGATCAACTCACGTACGTCGACGAAACGACCGGTTACAGCGGCGGCAGCGGCCATGGCCGGGCTCACCAGGTGGGTACGGCCGCCAGCACCCTGACGGCCTTCAAAGTTACGGTTGGAGGTCGAGGCGCAATGCTCACCACTCTCCAGGCGGTCCGGGTTCATCGCCAGACACATGGAGCAGCCCGGCTCACGCCATTCAAAACCGGCCTCGAGGAAGATCTTGTCCAGACCTTCTTTCTCGGCCTGGGCTTTGACCAGACCCGAGCCAGGCACGACGATGGCTTGCTTGATGGTCGACGCCACCTTGCGGCCTTTGGCGATTTCGGCGGCAGCGCGCAAATCCTCGATCCGCGAGTTGGTACACGAGCCAATGAACACCCGGTCAAGCTGGATATCAGTGATCGCCTGATTGGCGCTCAAGCCCATGTACTTCAAGGCGCGTTCAATGGAGCCGCGCTTGACCAGGTCGGTTTCGGCAGCAGGATCCGGTACACGCTGGTCAACCGCCAGGACCATTTCCGGCGAAGTACCCCAGCTCACCTGCGGCTTGATCTGCGCAGCGTCCAGCTCGATCACCGTATCGAATACCGCATCGGCGTCAGACACCAGGTCTTTCCAGGCTTCTACCGCCTGATCCCACTGCTCGCCTTTCGGCGCATAAGGACGACCCTTGACGTAGGCCACGGTTTTTTCGTCGGTAGCGACCAGCCCCACTCGGGCGCCCGCTTCGATGGACATGTTGCAGATGGTCATGCGGCCTTCGACGGACAGGTCGCGAATCGCGCTACCGGCGAATTCCATTGCGTGGCCGTTGCCGCCGGCGGTGCCGATCTTGCCGATGACCGCCAGGACGATGTCCTTGGCCGTGACGCCAAAGGGCAATTGGCCTTCGACGCGCACCAGCATGTTTTTCATTTTCTTGGCCACCAGGCACTGGGTAGCGAGCACGTGCTCGACTTCCGAAGTACCGATGCCATGCGCCAGGGCGCCAAAGGCACCATGGGTGGAGGTGTGCGAGTCGCCGCAGACCACGGTCATGCCCGGCAAGGTCGCACCCTGCTCCGGGCCGATGACGTGGACGATGCCCTGACGCACGTCATTCATCTTGAATTCGGTGATGCCATACTCGTCGCAGTTTTCATCGAGGGTCTGTACCTGCAAGCGCGACACCTGGTCGACAATGGCGTCGATACCGCCTTTGCGCTCCGGGGTGGTCGGCACGTTGTGGTCAGGCGTGGCGATGTTGGCATCGATGCGCCAGGGTTTGCGATTGGCCAGGCGCAGGCCTTCGAAGGCTTGCGGCGACGTCACTTCGTGAATGATGTGACGGTCGATATAGATCAGCGCCGAACCATCGTCGCGCTGTTTGACCAAATGCGAATCCCAGAGCTTGTCGTAGAGCGTTTTGCCGGCCATCAGACTGTTCCTCATCAGCGTCTTTCTATACCAATAACCACTTGGCTTGTACGGACGATCCTATGAGGTTAGATTGAATAACTCAAATTCATAATTTTTATGCTTTGGATAACCAAAAGGAATTCGAGTAGTGGACCTGGCCAACCTCAATGCCTTCATCGCCATCGCCGAGACCGGCAGCTTCTCCGGCGCCGGGGAACGCCTGCACCTGACCCAGCCGGCAATCAGCAAACGCATCGCCGGACTTGAGCAACAACTGAGTGTGCGCCTGTTCGATCGCCTCGGCCGCGAAGTCAACCTGACCGAAGCTGGCCGCGCCTTGCTGCCACGCGCGTACCAGATCCTCAATGTGCTGGACGACACCCGCCGGGCCCTGACCAACCTCACCGGCGAAGTCACCGGCCGCCTGACCCTGGCCACCAGTCACCACATCGGCCTGCACCGCCTGCCTCCCCTGCTGCGTGCCTTTACCCGGCAGTACCCGACGGTAGCGCTGGACATTCAGTTTCTCGATTCAGAGGTGGCCTACGAGGAAATTCTCCATGGCCGCGCGGAAATCGCCGTGATCACGCTGGCTCCGGAACCGCACCATCTGGTCCGCGCCGTGCCGGTCTGGGACGATCTGCTGGATTTCGTTGCCGCACCCGAACACCCGCTGGCGCGAAACAACGCCGTCGACCTCGCCGACATCGCCCATCACCCGGCGGTGTTCCCCGGCGGAAACACTTTTACACACCATATTGTTCAGCGCCTGTTCGAAGCCCAGGGACTGACGCCAAACATCGCCATGAGCACCAACTACCTGGAAACCATCAAGATGATGGTTTCCATCGGCCTGGCCTGGAGTGTACTGCCGCGCACCATGCTCGATGAGCAGGTTGCGCCTATCGTTTTGCCGGGCATACAACTGTCGCGCCAGCTAGGCTACATTCTGCACACCGAACGAACGTTATCGAACGCAGCCAAAGCCTTCATGGCATTGCTCGACAGCCACGCAGGCGCTCCCGAGCCATTGAGGTAAAACCCGGTCAGTACGACTCTCAAGGACGCGTCACCTGCCAAAGGTCTGGTTCCGATGCCCAAATCAGCAAACCGCTTTCCGCGTCTGCCGCGCATCCATGCGGCAGACCCCCAGGCGTTGGAGCAGACCTGGGAAAATGCACCGCAACTGCTGGCGGCGTTGAATGGCGCGCGCCTGGGTGCCTGGTTCTGGGATGTCGAAAGCGGACAGATCAGTTGGTCGAGGGGCACCCAGGCACTGTTCGGTTTTGACCCCGAGCAACCGCTGCCCAACGATATTGATTACCTCGAATTGCTGCCGGTTGAAGACCGCGCCCGCACCCTGCAGGCCTTTAATGCGGTACTCAACGGCGAACCGGTGGAACAAGCCTTGCGCCACCGCATCCGCTGGCCCGACGGCAGCCTGCACTGGCTGGAAATCAACGGCAGCCTGGCTAAGGACAAGCATGGCCGCCCGCAGATGATCGGGGTAATCCGCGAAATTACCCGCCAGCGTGAACGGGAAACCGCGCTGATCAACTCGGAAAAGCGCTTTGCCACGCTGTTTCATCTGAGCCCTAACGTCGTACTGCTGACCCGCCGCTCCGACGGCCTGATCCATGAGGTCAATCAACACTTCGAAAAGACCCTCGGCTGGCCTGGCCATCAGGTTATCAACAAGACCACCATCGAGCTTGGCCTGTGGGCCAATCCACAGCAGCGCAATCTGGTCCTTGAAGCCACCCGCGGCAACAGCGGCCCGGTCACTCTGGAAGTACAGTTTTGCGCCAGCAACGGCAAGATCCACGACGGCATCCTCAGCACCCAGAACATCGAACTCGAAGGTACCGTTTACCTGCTCAGTACCTTCGTCGACACCAGCGAGCGCAAACGCGGCGAACAAGCCCTCAAGGACAGTCAGGAACGCCTGGACCTGGCGCTGGATTCCGCGCAGATGGGCACCTGGGACTGGCATATTCCCAGCGGCATGCTCTATGGCTCGGCGCGCGCCGCCGAACTGCACGGCCTCGAACCGGTACCTTTCCATGAGTCCTTCGAAGCGTTTTTCGAGGGGGTTCCAGAACATGAGCGCAGCACCATGCGCAAGGCCTATCGCAGCCTGCGCGAAGGTCCGGCCGGCAACTACCAGTTCACCTACCGGATCGATCTGGAAAACGGCACTTCACGCTATATCGAAAGCCGCGCCCGGCTTTACCGAGACGAACAGGGCAATCCGCTGCGCATGGCCGGCACCCTGCTCGACATCACCGACCAGGTTGAACGTGAACAACGCCTGACCAGTTCGGAAGAAAAGTTCGCCAGCCTGTTTCAGGCCAGCCCCGACCCGATCTGCGTGACCCGCCAGGACAGCGGCCAGTTCATCGAGATCAACCCCGCGTTCACCCAGACCTTCGGTTGGGACGCCAGCGACGTCATTGGCCGCACCGCAGAGGAAATCAGCCTGTGGGCCGAATCGGCCGAACGCGCCCGACGTATCGAGCAGGTGATCCGTGACGAAGCCCTGAACAATGTCGCCGTGGCCATCAACCACAAAGACGGCCAACCCCTGACCTGCGTGATCTCCAGCCGCCTGATCACCGTCGACG
The DNA here is from genome assembly GCF_049310525.1 of Pseudomonas sp. GZD-222. NCBI lineage: Bacteria > Pseudomonadati > Pseudomonadota > Gammaproteobacteria > Pseudomonadales > Pseudomonadaceae > Pseudomonas > Pseudomonas sp. GZD-222. Next base: position 10,642 of record NZ_JBMOWO010000010.1, on the reverse strand, counting down.
ACCAGCCTTGCAGCGTCACCACCCTGCGCGACATCACTCAGCAACAAAGAGCCGAAGCGGCGCTCAAGGCCAGCGAAGAGAAATTCGCCAAGGCGTTCCACTCCAGCCCCGATGCCATCATCATTACCGAGCTCGACAGTGGCCGCTACCTGGAGGTCAACGACGGCTTCTGTCGACTGACCGGCTACAGCACCCGCGAAGTGATCGGGCGTACCGTCTACGAACTCGGCATCTGGGCCGACGACCGCCAGCGCGCAGCGCTGATCGCCGAATTCCAGGACAAGGGCCGGGTGCACCATCGGGAAATGCTCGGGCGCAACAAGCGCGGCGATATCCTCACCGTCGAGGTGTCGATCGAGCCCATCACCCTTAACGAATCAAAATGCCTGTTGCTGACCGCGCGTGACGTCAGTCAGCTAAAGAATGCCCAGGCGCAGATCCGTCACCTGGCCTATCACGACCCGCTGACCAACCTGCCCAACCGCGCCCTGCTGATGGACCGCCTGAGCCAGCAGATCGCCTTGCTCAAGCGCCACAACTTGCGCGGCGCCCTGCTGTTTCTCGATCTGGATCACTTCAAACACATCAACGACTCCCTGGGCCATCCAGTCGGCGACACCGTGCTGAAAATCATCACCGCGCGCCTGGAAGCCAGCGTACGTCTGGAAGACACCGTGGCCCGCCTGGGCGGCGACGAGTTCGTGGTGCTGCTCAGCGGCCTGGAAGGCAGCCGTGAGGAGGTCACCGAAAAAGTCCGTGAGCTGGCGGACACGCTGCGCGAATTGCTGGCCGAACCGATGTCGCTGGACGGCCAGCGCCTGCAGGTCACCCCCAGCATCGGCATAGCACTGATTCCCGATCACGGCTCAACCCCTGCCGACCTGCTCAAACGCGCCGACATTGCCCTGTATCGCGCCAAAGACTCCGGGCGCAATACCACGCAAATGTTCCATGCCACCATGCAGAAGGCTGCCAGCGAACGCCTGCGCATGGAAAGTGACCTGCGCCTGGCGCTGGCCCGTGGCGAACTGGCCCTGCACTTCCAGCCCCAGGTCGATGCCCGCGACAACCATATTATCGGTGCCGAAGTGCTGCTGCGCTGGCACCACCCGCAACTGGGCCAGCAACCGCCGTCGCAGTTCATCCAGGTACTGGAAGAGAGCGGCCTGATTCTCGAAGTCGGCAGCTGGATACTCGACGAAGCCTGCGATGCCTGCGCCGGCATGCTGCGCGATCACCTGATCGACGCCGACGAGTTCAGTCTGTGCGTCAACATCAGCCCGCGACAGTTTCGCCAGAATGACTTTGTTGAACGGGTACTGCGCAGCCTTGATGACTTCCGCCTGCCGTACAAGATGCTCAAGCTTGAGATCACCGAAGGCATCGTCATCCAGAACCTGGAAGACACCATCAACAAAATGCGCGAGCTCAAGCGTTATGGAGTGAGCTTTGCCATGGATGATTTCGGTACCGGCTATTCGTCGCTGACCTACCTCAAGCGCCTGCCGGTGGATGCGCTGAAGATCGACCAGTCGTTCGTGCGCGATGCGCCGGAGGACCCTAACGATGCGGAAATTGTCCGGGCCATTGTCGCCATGGCTCGCAGCCTCGATCTGGCGGTAATTGCCGAAGGCGTGGAGCTGTCCGAGCAGCTGGAGTTTCTCGAACGCCTGGGGTGCCATTTGTACCAGGGGTATCTGCACAGCCGGCCGTTGCCGTTGGGGGAGTTTCGGCGCTTGTTGCTTGAAACCCCGGCGCTGTAGGAGCGGGCTTGCCCCGCGATTGCAGGTTGTCAGCTACATCGCTTCGCGGGGAAAACCCGCTCCCACCGGCACACGGCCAACAAAAAAGGGCACCCGAAGGTGCCCTTTTCTTCACATCACCGCACTCAGTTCAGTGCAGGCTTGCTATCCCCATTGATCGGGATGCGTTTGGCCTTGGCCTCTTCCGGCACGATCCGCAGCAGGTCGATGCTAAGCAGACCGTTGGCCAGGCCCGCAGCCTTGACCTCGATATGGTCGGCCAGGCGGAAGGACAACTTGAACGCCCGCTGGGCAATGCCCTGATGCAGGTAGGTAACGCTGTCAGTGTTGCTTTCACGCTTGCCGCCAGTGACGGTCAAGACGCCTTTTTCCACTTGCAGATCAAGATCCTGCTCCTGGAAACCGGCTGCAGCAACGACGATTCGATAGTGGTCTTCGCCATGTTTTTCAACGTTGTAGGGTGGGTAGCTGCTACCCGCCTCGTTACGCGCCGCGGATTCGAACAGGTCATTGAAACGGTCGAAGCCTACGGAATGACGGAACAGTGGAGCCAGAGAAAAAGCAGTAGTCATGGTACGTCTCCTGAAAATCAGCGAGGTTTGTAGTAACGCGACCCGACTTCGGCATCGCGTACTCCTTAGATAAGGACCCTCGCCTGCTTTTCAAGCAACCCTGCAAAAATTTTTTCAGGCCGCCTCGCTGACCGGTACGCCGATCAATTGGCCGACGCGATCGCAGTCGGTTTCCCGGCGCAGCTCGGTGAACAACGCCACGGCCTCGGGGTAGGTACGGGTGAGCATTGCCACCCATTGCTTCAGGCGTCCTGGCGCCTGACGCGGGGTCATCTGTGCCCGGGCCTGGCCCCAGAAGTCCTGGATCAGCGGCAGCAGGCTATGCCAGTCCATCGGCACGAACTCGACGCCGTCGCGCTCAGCGGCAATCTGCCGGGCCAGGTCCGGACGCGAGACCAGGCCGCGGCCAAGCATGATGTCTTCGACACCACTGACTTCGCGGCAGCGCCGCCAGTCTTCGAGGGTCCAGACCTCACCGTTGGCGTATACAGGGACTTTGACCACATCCTGGACCTTGGCAACCCACTCCCAATGAGCCGGCGGTTTGTAGCCGTCAACCTTGGTCCGAGCATGCACCACCAGCTGTTCGGCACCGCCCTCAGCCAGGGCCAGGGCACAGTCCAGGGCGCCATCAGGGCTGTCGAAGCCCAGGCGCATTTTCGCCGTCACCGGTATATGTGCAGGTACCGCACGGCGTACTTCGCGAAGGATCGCGTGCAGCAGTTCCGGCTCCTTGAGCAGCACCGCCCCGCCTCGGGATTTGTTCACCGTCTTGGCCGGGCAACCGAAATTCAGGTCGATCACCGGCGCACCCAGCTCACAGGCCAGCACCGCGTTTTCCGCCAGGCAGACCGGATCGGAGCCGAGCAACTGCACACGCAAAGGGACCCCGGCCGCGGTCTGCGCGCCCTGGTTCAACTCCGGCGCCAGCTTGTCGAAGGTGGCAGCAGGCAACAGCCGGTCGCAGACGCGAATGAACTCGGTGACACACCAGTCGATGCCGCCTACCTGGGTCAGTACGTCACGAAGGATGTTGTCGACCAGCCCCTCCATCGGGGCCAGGGCAATTTGCATGGGTTGCATCTCGAGCGGAAAAGGCCGGCAGTCTAGCAAAATCCGCGGGTTACAGCGCTCCGGCCATCAGCGCCTGGCCATAGCCGTCGATGAACTCGCTGGGCATGCGCTTCGGCCGCCCTGTGGATAACTCGATGCAGACGAAGGTGGTTTGCGCGCGCAGCAAGGTGGTGCCGTCGCTGGGACGCACCAGCTGAAAGCGCCGGGTCATCCTCAGGCGCTGGTCCCAGTCGACGATCCAGGTCGCCAGCTGCAACTCGTCGTCTTCATACGCGGCCGCCAGGTAGTCGATCTCATGACGGACCACCGCCATCGCCCGGTCCAGGCGCCGGTACTCGGCCAGGTCCAGGCCCAGACGCTGGGAATGACGCCAGGCACAGCGCTCCAGCCAGGTGACGTAGACCGCGTTATTGGCGTGGCCAAGGCCATCGATATCGTCGGCTGCGACGCGCAGGTCGATCGTGAACGGTGTTGCCAGATCCCAACTCATGCCCGCTCCAGGTCTGTGATGAACGGGCAGAGTGTAACGGATGCTCAGGCCGATTGCCGCGCCGGTTCGCGATGGCGTGCCAGCAGCGCTGTTACGCCTTCGATCAGCTGCGGATCGGACAGCACCCGCTGGTGGCCACCTTCAGGCAGCAGCAACAGACGACTGTCGAACCACGCCTGGTGAATCGCCCTCGCCTCGCTGGCCGGCACCAGGCTGTCGTCTTCGGCGTGCACAATCAGCGCCGGGATTTCCAGCTGGTAGCCACTGACATCCAGGCGCGTGATCGGTATGCCGACATCTCGCTCGACCTGACGGACGAAGGCTGCCCGGGCCCGCGTCGGCATGCCCAGATGCTTGGCAAAGCGGCGCAACACGCCCAGCAGTTGCGCGGGTGCAGCAACACTGACCGCCATTTGCGCACGCAGTCCCCACTGCAGGGCCAACATGACACTGGAACCACCCATTGAATGGCCGATCACTGCGTGCAATGGCGGCAACTCAGCGGCGGCTTCCAGAATTGCCCGCGCAAACAGTGCGACATGCGCTTGATTGCCCGGCGAATGTCCATGGGCCGGACCTTCCAGGGCCACGGCGGTGTAACCGGACTGCACCAGGCTGTCGATCAGGTGCGCGAACTGGGTTGGCCGCCCTTCCCAACCATGCATCAACAACACGGTCGGGCCTTGCCCCCAGCGCAGCGCCGACAAGCCGAAACGCAAGGTAATGCGTTCAGAGCGGGCCAGCAGGGGCAGCTCCCACTCGCGCGGCGGCAAGTTGCGCGGGGTCATGAAGGCGCGGCGCATCTTGCCGGCGATATGTTCCGGCGCCAGCTGTCCGAGGGTGCCGTTGACGCTACGAATCCAGCTCAAGGTATTCATCGCTTCGCTCCGGTGGGTGTCGCTCGATCAGACCACCGCCGATTTGGCGGCACGCAGGATACGGTCAGACAGCTCGTCTGTGCCCAGGGCGCGGGCCAGGGCCAGACCACCGACCATCAATGCCAGGTCGGCGAGGACCTTGTCGGCCTCTTCGGGGCTGTCGGCAAGATTTGCCATCATCAATTCGAGGTGTTCCGCCAACACCTGGCGGAAGCTATCGGGCAGTCGCGCCATCTCACCCAGGGAGTTGGGCAGAGGGCAGGCGCGTTCGGTGGCATCACGGTGTTTGCGCGACAGGTAGAAAGCGGCAACCAGGGCACGGCGCTGTTCGCCGCTCATGCTCGGGTCGACCTCGGCAAGCAATGCCCGACGCTCTGACAGCAGCTGACTGAAGGCTTCAAGCATCAGCGCATCCTTGCTGTCGAAGTGCGCGTAAAAGCCCCCTACCGTAAGCCCGGCCGCGCCCATGACCTGGTTGACGCTAGGCTCGGCGGGGCCGTGCTGGATCAGTGCGCTGCAGGCGGCATCCAGAATCCGTTCGCGGGTTTTTGCTTTTTTGTCGTTCATGACTCGCCTCCGAATATTATGGATAGAATATTATTCTCATAATATTTTTCTGCAAGCACTTTCCCCTGCCGTTGGTCGCGCAGAGGAATCAGGAGGTAAGGAGAACTTTTTTCGAGACAAAAACAAAAGGCTCATTCAATAATCGAATGAGCCTTGAAATCCCACAAAGTGGGTAAAATGGCGTCCCCTAGGGGACTCGAACCCCTGTTACCGCCGTGAAAGGGCGGTGTCCTAGGCCACTAGACGAAGGGGACTTGTAACCTTCGTACAGATCCGTTTTCACGAATCCTGGCAAAATTGGTGGAGCTAAGCGGGATCGAACCGCTGACCTCCTGCATGCCATGCAGGCGCTCTCCCAGCTGAGCTATAGCCCCGGATTTTTAGCCTCGCGGCCCAGCAACATCTTTCGATATCGCTTGTGTAAAACTGGCGTCCCCTAGGGGACTCGAACCCCTGTTACCGCCGTGAAAGGGCGGTGTCCTAGGCCACTAGACGAAGGGGACGAACCTTCTTACCTGACAACCCGGTTGCTGTAACCCGGTTGATTCCGCAGTCAGTGTAGCCGACTACGGAGCGGAATTTGGTGGAGCTAAGCGGGATCGAACCGCTGACCTCCTGCATGCCATGCAGGCGCTCTCCCAGCTGAGCTATAGCCCCACTATGTCGCTTTGAACTGAATCGCTTGGCTGGGTGCTTCGCGTTTCGTTTCGTTCATCGCTGTGGACGGGGCGCATATTAAGATCGGATTGCAGACCTGTCAAATATATTTTCAACAAATTCTGAAATTTTTTTCCGAGATAACAAACACTTACCGGCCAGACGTGGTTTCAGCCCGCAAAAACGGGGTTGCAGATAGGTGCCTGTAGGAGCGGATTCATCCGCGATGGACTGCGCAGCAGTCCCATTTTGGGGCCGCTGTGCGGCCCATCGCGGCGGTCCGGCGTCCCAGTGAATCCGCTTCTACAAAATCAGGCGATGGTGCCCAACAGCTTCTCCCACTCTTTGTTTTCTTTCTTCGACACACCACCGAGCAGATCCAGCGCCTGGCGCAGGCGGTAGCGGGTCAGGTCCGGGCCAAGGATCTCCATCGCGTCGAGTACCGATACCGAACTGGCCTGGCCGCTGATCGCGGCGAACATCAGCGGCATGGCATCACGCAGCTTCAGCTCCAGCGCCTCGACCACGGCCTGGATGCAGCCGGTGATGCGGTCTTTTTCCCACTGACGCAGACTTTCCAGTTTCCACAGGATCAACTGCAGAACCTGACGCACCTGGTCGGCCGAGAGTTTTTTATGCTCGAACAGTTTGGCATCGAGCTTTAGCGCGCCTTCGAAGAAGAAGCCACCCAGCTGCGCGATCTGGCTGAAGGTCTCTACCCTGCCCTGCACGTGCGGCGCGATTTTCATCATGTAGTCGCTGTTGAATGCCCACTTCTGCACTCGCGCGGCGAACTCTTCCACTGGCAGCTCGCGCAGCCACTGACCGTTGAGCCAGGACAGCTTCTCGATGTCGAAAATCGGCCCGCCCAGGGAAACCCGCGACAGGTCGAAGTGCTCGACCATCTCGGCCAGGGAGAACTTCTCACGCTCGTCCGGCATCGACCAGCCCATGCGGCCCAGGTAGTTGAGCATGGCTTCCGGCATGAAGCCCATGCGCTCGTAGAAGGTCACCGAGGTCGGGTTCTTGCGCTTGGACAGCTTGCTCTTGTCCGGGTTACGCAGCAGCGGCATGTAGCACAGGGTTGGCTGTTCCCAACCGAAGTACTCGTAGAGCTTGATCAGCTTCGGCGCCGACGGCAGCCATTCTTCACCGCGCAACACGTGGGTGATGCCCATCAGGTGGTCGTCGACGACGTTGGCGAGGAAGTACGTCGGCAGGCCATCGGTCTTCATCAGTACCTGCATGTCCATGCGGTCCCATGGAATTTCGACATCGCCACGGAGCATGTCCGGCACCACGCAGACGCCTTCGCTCGGCACCTTCATGCGGATTACATGCGGCTCGCCAGCGGCCAGGCGACGCTGCACTTCTTCGGCCGACAGCAGCAAAGCGCGACCGTCATAGCGCGGGGTCTCGCCACGGGCCATTTGCTCGGCGCGCATCTGGTCCAGCTCTTCGGCCGTGCAGAAGCACGGGAACGCGTGGCCCATGTCGACCAGTTGCTGGGTGTACTGTTTGTAGATGTCGCTGCGCTCGCTCTGCCGGTACGGGCCATGCGGGCCACCGACGTCCGGGCCTTCGCTCCACTCGATGCCGAGCCAGCGCAGGGCGTCGAAGATCTGCTGTTCGGACTCGCGGGTCGAACGCAACTGGTCGGTATCTTCGATACGCAGGATGAACTCGCCGCCGTGCTGCTTGGCAAAGCAGTAGTTGAACAGGGCGATATAGGCGGTGCCGACGTGAGGATCGCCAGTAGGCGAAGGCGCGATACGCGTGCGAACGGTGGTCATGGAGAGTCTCGAACTAGAGATGAATCAAAGGCTGGATGTTAACAGGGAGCGGGCATCCGGCTCCAGCAATGGGCGCGATCGCCACTTGTAGTGGTGGATCCAAACACGGTTAAATTTGCTTACATTTTTGCAACGATAGTACTCCATGCCCGCTCAACTCAAACGCCGCCTGCTGGTTTTCCTGACCCTGGTTCTGCTGATTGCCCTCGCCTTCCTCGCCCAGTGGTACCTCAAGGGACGCTTCTACCAGAGTACCGACAACGCCTATGTTCAGGGTGAAATCACCCGGGTTTCCAGCCAGCTCAGTGCGCGTATCGATGAAGTCCTGGTCCAGGACAACCAGCATGTGGCCAAGGGCGACCTGCTGGTGCGCCTGGAGCCGGACGATTTCCGCCTCGCCGTGGAACGCGCCCGCGCCGCCCTCGACACCCGTGAAGCCGAGCGCCTGCAAGCCGAAAGCCGCCTGACCCAGCAATCCAGCCTGATTGCCGCGGGCCAGGCGCAAGTCGCCGCCAATCAGGCCACCCTGGGCCGCGCCGAACTGGACCTCAATCGCGCCCAGGCCCTGCGCAAACCGGGCTTTGTTTCCGAAGAGCGAGTGACCACCCTGTCGGCAGAAAACCACGTGGCCCACTCTCTGGTGAGCAAGGCCCAGGCCGACCTGCAAGGCCAGCGCCAGCAGGTCAACGCCCTGAGCGCCGAAATCAAACGCCTGGACGCCCAGATCGTCAATGCCCGCGCCGATCTGGCCCAGGCCGAACTGAATCTGACCCGCAGCGAAATCCACGCGCCGATCAGCGGCATGATCGGCCAGCGCGCCGCCCGCAACGGCCAGGTGGTCCAGGCTGGCGCCTACCTGCTGTCGCTGGTGCCGGACGAAGACATCTGGATTCAGGCCAACTTCAAGGAAACCCAGATTGGCCACATGCAGCCCGGACAGAAAGCCGAGCTGGTGTTCGACAGCTACCCCGACAAACCAATCCAAGCGCGGGTCGACAGCCTGTTCGCCGCCTCCGGCGCCCAGTTCAGCCTGTTGCCGCCCGACAACGCCACTGGCAATTTCACCAAAGTGGTGCAACGCATTCCGGTGAAACTGACCTTCGCCGCCGACAACCCGCTGCAAGGCCGGATCCGTCCTGGCATGTCGGTCACTGCTACCGTGGACATCCGGGAAATCCGGAACATCGCCGACAATGGCCGGTGATGCTCTGATCCGTCCCGTCGGCGAACCTAGCCGACGCGACTGGATCGCGGTAATGAGCGTAATGCTCGGCGCCTTCATGGCGGTGCTCGACATCCAGATCACCAACTCTTCGCTCAAGGACATCCAGGGCGCGCTCTCGGCGACGCTGGAAGAAGGCTCGTGGATCTCCACCTCGTACCTGGTGGCCGAGATCATCATGATCCCGCTGACCGCCTGGCTGGTGCAGTTGCTGTCGGCGCGACGCCTGGCGGTGTGGGTGTCGCTGGGCTTTCTGGTGTCGTCGCTGTTGTGCTCCATGGCCTGGAACCTGGAGAGCATGATCATCTTCCGCGCCATGCAGGGTTTTACCGGCGGCGCGCTGATTCCGCTGGCATTCACCCTGACCCTGATCAAACTGCCCGAGCACCATCGCGCCAAGGGCATGGCCATGTTCGCCATGACCGCGACCTTCGCCCCTTCCATCGGCCCGACCCTGGGCGGCTGGCTAACCGAAAACTGGGGCTGGGAGTACATTTTCTACATCAACATTCCGCCCGGCCTGATCATGATCGGCGGCTTGCTGTATGGCCTGGAAAAGAAAGCGTCGCACTGGGAACTGCTGAAGAGTACGGACTACGCCGGCATTGTTACCCTTGGTGTAGGCCTGGGTTGCCTGCAGGTATTTCTTGAGGAAGGCCATCGCAAGGACTGGCTGGAGTCGAGCCTGATTGTCGGCCTCGGCAGCATCGCCCTGCTGAGCCTGATCACCTTTGTCATCGTGCAGTTTTCCAAGCCCAATCCGCTGATCAACCTGCGCATTCTCGGCAACCGCAATTTCGGCTTGTCGAGCATTGCCAGCCTGGGGATGGGGGTCGGCTTGTATGGCTCGATCTATCTATTGCCGCTGTACCTGGCACAGATCCAGAACTACAACGCCCTGCAGATTGGCGAAGTGATCATGTGGATGGGCGTTCCGCAGTTGTTTTTGATTCCGCTGGTGCCGCAGCTGATGAAGGTGATTTCGCCGAAAATCCTCTGCGCCCTGGGTTTTGGCCTGTTCGGCTTTGCCAGCTTCGGTTCCGGGGTGCTCAACCCGGATTTTGCCGGCGAGCAGTTCAACCATATCCAGATCATCCGCGCCCTGGGTCAGCCAATGATCATGGTGACCATCTCGTTGATCGCCACCAGCTACATCCTGCCTCAGGATGCGGGCTCGGCTTCAAGCCTGTTCAACATCCTACGCAACCTCGGCGGCGCGATAGGCATTGCCTTGCTGGCGACCCTGCTGGATGCGCGAACCAAGGTGTATTTTGATTACTTGCGCGAGTCCATCGTACCGAGCAATCCGCAGGTGGCGGAGCGTCTGGCACAACTGGCAGAGCGTTTGGGTAGCGATAGCGCGGCGCTGGGCAAGCTGAGTGAAATTACCCACCAGCAGGCGATGATCATGGCCTATAACGATGCTTTCCATTTTGTTGGCATCGGCTTGGCGATCAGCATGCTGGCGGTGTTGATGACGCGCAAATTGCCGGCAGGCTTGAAGGCCGGAGAGGCCCACTGATCCGCCTTGCAAATCGCTTTGTAGGAGCGGGGGGGGGGGGGGGGGGGGGGGGGGGGGGGAGGGGAAGAGGAACGCGCATGGGTCCACCGCCGGGCGAACCCATC